>JAATFO010000066.1 GCA_015655145.1 Enterobacterales bacterium
AAAGTGATGACGTTGTAATGATCTTTTAACGTGACACAGCATTATGAACGCTCTACCGCATAAATGCTGTTCGGAGCAGTAGCGTATCCGGCTAAAAAAGTATCGCCATGCTGCGTGTTATCAGGGTTACGCTATTTTAATTCTGTAATTTATACAATTAAATCAATTGATTAGTTGGTCTTTGCTGGCAATTTTGCGATGTTATCGATAAGCGATTTACATCGATCGCCAACAAATTGTGCGATGGTCGATTTTTGCGCATTGACATTGTCTTTAGCAGTGGCAACATGCGCGCAAAATCTTTCCTTTTTTTGGCGCTACACAACGATGTCCACCTGGTCTCGCCCTGTCATATTGCTGCTTTTCGGCTTATTGTTATTGACGGTTTCTGTTGCCGTGCTTAATACCCTGGTGCCACTCTGGTTGAGCCATGATCTGTTCTCCATCTGGCAAATTGGCATGGTGAGTTCAGCTTATTATACGGGCAACCTGGCGGGCACATTATTGGCTGGTCGGTTGATCAAACGTTTTGGTTTCAATCACAGCTATTATCTGGCATCCCTTGTTTTTGCTTTCGCCACCGCGGCACTGGCACTGGACAGCGGATTCTGGGCCTGGACATTATGGCGTTTCATTGCGGGTGTGGGATGTGCCTGGATCTGGATGGTGGTAGAAAGTGCGCTCTTGTGCAGTGGTAGCGTACGTAATCGCGGCCAATTACTGGCGGCGTATATGATTATTTATTATCTGGGTACGGTGGTGGGTCAGTTGCTGGTCAGCAAAGTTTCAACCGAACTCATGAATGTATTACCCTGGGCAACCAGTATTGTCATTGCTGCGATTCTCCCGTTAGTGTTTACAAAAATCAGGGTGAGTGGCGGAGATCACGATATTATGCCCGGGCGTATGGGTTCGATGCTGCGCCGTCGTCGTTCACGTCTGGGTTTGCATGGTTGCATTATTTCCGGGATTGTTCTGGGTTCACTGTACGGACTGATGCCGCTTTATCTTTCGCATCAGGGTATCAGTGATGCCGCAATCGGCTACTGGATGGCGTTACTGGTAAGCTCAGGTATTATTGGACAATGGCCGGTTGGGCGGCTGGCTGACCGCTTTGGACGTTTGTTGGTACTGCGAGTGCAGGTGTTTGTGGTAATCCTCGGGGCGATGGCCATGCTGAGTAATGCGTCAATGGCGCCGGTGTTATTTATTCTGGGATGCGCAGGCTTTACTCTTTATCCGGTAGCCATGTCATGGGCATGTGAAACTGTGGCACATTCTGAGCTGGTTGCGATGAATCAGGCGCTATTATTGAGTTACACCATCGGCAGTCTGGTGGGGCCAGGCATAGCCGCCATGCTGATGCAGAACTATTCAGACCGGTTATTGTTTGTCATGATCGCCGTCGTTGCGCTGATGTACCTGGTTATGCTATTGCGAAAGGCAGACCATCATGCAACGCCAGTAGCGCATGCCTGAGCAGTTATCACCCGGTGCACACGTGGACTAACTAAAAGCGGGTGAAGAGACTTCGCCCGCTTTTAGTCAATACATGACTTTATGTCCGTATCCCTGAAGGATATTTTTGACCCGGTCCATGGTTTCTGTTGTCGGTGGTTTTACCCCATCGAGCTTGTATTCTTCGCCCATGGCAATCCATTTGTGTTTGCCCAACTCGTGATAGGGGAGCAGTTCGATTTTTTCAACATTGCCCATATCCTGAGTGAATTTTCCCAAACGATGTGCTGAATCATCATCGTCGGTATAACCGGGAACGACCACATAACGAATCCAGGTTCTAATCCCTTTTTTGGCAATATAACGTGCAAAATCGAGTGTACGATGGTTTGACACCCCCACCAGAATCTGATGAACATCATCATTCATCTGTTTCAAATCCAGCATAACTAAATCGGTCACTTCCAGTAATTCATCAATGACCGGATCATAACGTCGAACAAAACCGTTAGTATCGAGACAGGTATTAATACCTTCAGCTTTACAGGCGCGAAACCAGTCACGAACAAATTCCGCCTGAAGAATCGCTTCCCCACCTGATGCGGTGACACCACCGCCTGAGGCATTCATAAAGTGGCGATAAGACACCACGTCTTTCATCAGTTCTTCAACGGTAATTTCTTTGCCGATATGGGTATCCCAGGTATCGCGATTGTGACAATAGAGGCAGCGCATCAGGCAGCCCTGGAAGAAGGTAATAAAACGAATGCCTGGGCCGTCGACGGTGCCACAGGATTCGAATGAATGAATACGGCCGGTTACTGACATTGCGATGATATCTCCAGATAAACCTGTCGAAACAGGCGACGCAGTCTTTACTATGCTGCGTTACGTTAAGTCTGTTTTGCCAGCAACCCCGGAGGTAGATCGCTGGCAAACCAGGCTGGTAAAAAGGCTCCATTGCTGGAGCCTTTGCTTGCTAACTCCCCATGCCTGTTACAAAGACTTAGTAAAGGTACGGGTAATCACATCTTGTTGCTGTTCTTTCGTCAGTGAATTAAAGCGTACAGCATAGCCTGAAACACGAATGGTGAGCTGTGGATATTTTTCCGGATTATCCATGGCATCCAGTAACATTTCACGATTCATCACGTTCACATTCAGGTGCTGGCCACCCTCAATATTGGTTTCTGCTTCATGGTGGAAGTAACCATCAATCAACCCGGCAAGGTTGGCTTTACGCACATCATCATCTTTACCCAATGCATTTGGCACGATGGAGAAGGTGTAAGAAATACCATCTTTCGCGTAGGCAAACGGCAGTTTAGCGACGGAAGTGAGTGATGCCACGGCACCTTTTTGGTCACGACCATGCATGGGGTTGGCACCAGGTCCAAACGGAGCGCCAGAACGACGACCATCCGGTGTGTTACCTGTTTTCTTCCCGTAAACCACATTTGAGGTAATGGTGAGCACAGACTGGGTCGGTACCGCGTTACGGTAGGTGTGCAATTTCTGAATTTTCTTCATGAAACGTTCCACCAGGTCACAGGCCAGATCATCAACACGCGGATCGTTGTTACCAAACTGCGGGTATTCACCTTCGATTTCAAAGTCGATCGCCAGTCCATCTTCATCACGGATTGGTTTCACTTTCGCATACTTGATAGCAGAAAGTGAGTAGGCAGCCACAGAAAGTCCCGCGATACCACATGCCATGGTACGGTAAACATCGCGGTCATGCAGCGCCATCAGTGAGGCTTCGTAGCTGTATTTATCGTGCATGTAATGGATGATATTCAAGGCGGTGACATATTGTTTTGCCAGCCAGTCCATGAAGTGGTCCATCCGCGCCATTACGGTATCAAAATTCAGCACCTCGTCATTAATCGGGGGCTCTTTGGGACCGACCTGCATTTTCATTTTCTCATCCATGCCGCCATTGATGGCGTATAGCATGGTTTTCGCCAGATTAGCGCGGGCGCCAAAGAACTGCATTTGTTTGCCCACAACCATCGGACTGACGCAACAAGCGATAGCATAATCATCATTGTTAAAATCAGGGCGCATTAAATCATCATTTTCATACTGAACTGATGAGGTGTCGATAGACACTTTCGCCGCAAATTTCTTGAAGCCTGTTGGCAACCGTTCAGACCACAAAATGGTCATATTAGGTTCAGGTGATGGCCCCATGGTGTATAGCGTATTCAGAAAACGGAAGCTGTTTTTTGTGACCAGTGTACGGCCATCAACACCCATACCTGCCAGGGATTCAGTTGCCCAAATCGGATCGCCAGAGAACAGTTCATCATATTCCGGCGTACGCAGGAAACGCACCATGCGCAGTTTCATGACCAGATGGTCAATCAGTTCCTGTGCATCCTGTTCGGTGATTTTCCCTGCTTTCAGGTCGCGTTCGATATAAACATCAAGGAAAGTAGAGACGCGCCCAAAGGACATCGCCGCACCATTTTGAGATTTCACGGCGGCCAGATAACCGAAATAAGTCCATTGCACGGCTTCGCGAGCATTGGTCGCTGGCACTGAGATATCATAACCGTATTTAGCGGCCATCTCTTTGATTTGTTCCAGAGCGTGGTGCTGATCGGCAATTTCTTCACGCAGACGGATAGTCGCTTCCAAATTGACGCCATTTTCCAGGTCGCTCTGCAATGAGGTGAATTGTGCGAATTTGTCTTTCATCAGGAAGTCGATGCCATATAACGCAACACGACGGTAATCACCGATAATACGGCCACGGCCATAGGCATCAGGCAAACCTGTGAGTACACCGGATTTACGACAACGTAAGATATCCGGGGTGTAAACATCAAACACGCCCTGATTATGTGTTTTACGATATTCGGTAAAGATCTTTTTCAGTGTTGGGTCCAGCTCACGGCCATAAACTTTACATGAGCCTTCAACCATTTTGATCCCGCCAAAAGGAATAATGGCGCGTTTCAGTGGCGCATCTGTCTGTAAACCAACAATCTTTTCCAGGCTTTTATTAATGTAGCCAGCATCATGTGATGTAATTGTGGAGGCAAGGTCGGTATCAAAATCGACAGGCGCATGAGTGCTGTTTTCAATTTTGATGCCGTCGAGAACATTGTCCCACAATGCTGTTGTCGCTTTCGTCACACCGGCAAGAAAGGTTTCATCACCTTCGTATGGGGTATAGTTTTTCTGGATAAAATCGCGAACGTTGACTGTGTTCTGCCATTCGCCTTGTGCGAAGTTTTTCCAGGCGGAAGCCAGTTTTTCATTAAGCTCGGTCATGTGATACCTACCTTATAATATGGAGTTCTTTCAACGATCTGGTTTTTATCTCAGGGGGAATGAAACCAGTCCAAAATCATCGTTAACACGCTGCTCAGTGTGTTTCGTCACTACTGCGCAGATAAATCACCCAGTATGTCAATCCCACCAACAACCCGCCGCCAATGATATTGCCAATGGTTACCGGAATCAGATTATCAGTGATGAAGTGGCCCACTGTCAGATTAGGATATTGTGCCGCCGCCGTATTAGTGGCCTGCCAAAATTCAGGTGATGCAAAATCGCGAATGACAATTGCCATTGGTATCATGAACATATTTGCAATGCTGTGTTCAAAACCACAGGCAACAAACATGGCTACCGGTAAGATCATGGCAAACATCTTATCGATCAGACTTCGTCCAGAGTAACTCATCCAGACAGCCAGACATACCATTAGATTAGCCAGCGTCCCCAGGCAAACGGCTTCAATAAAAGTATGGTGCATTTTATGCTCGGCGGTTTGGAGTACATTTAATCCCCAGGCGCCATTTGCGACCATATGTTCGCCGGAAAACCAGATTAAACCGACAAAGAAGAGTGCACCCAGCAAGTTACCGAAGTAGACATTGATCCAGTTGCACGCCAGTTGAGACCAGGTAATGCGACCACTGGCTTTCGCCACCACCGTTAATACGGTTGAGGTGAATAAGTCCGCGCCACAGACGACGACCAGCATCAAACCTAAGGAGAAGCAGATGCCGCCAACCAGTTTCGCCAATCCATAAGGGATTGTCTCTGTGCCTGTCGTCGCGGTAATGTAAAAAACAAAGGCAACGGAGATAAAAACGCCTGCGGTAATGGCTAAAAAAAATGTGGTAAGTGGATGTTTTGTGGCTTTATAGACACCAGCATCTTCCGCCACTTTGGCCATGGCCGCCGGTAATAAAAGGTTAAACGGGTTGTCAGCTTTCACACTAACGTTCTCCCAAAACGAATCAACATAATGATGCTAACAAAGGAGTATAGAGTAGAATTTGATATGGATCATATTGCGCAATAGAAACGGATAACTACACGGGGGATAAATGCACGATTTTTATATAATTAATTGAAAAATAAAGATAAATTTATTTTAAAATATATAAAAAAAGTTTAAATCATTATTCTTTGCGGCATGAAGAAGGTAATGAAAAAACACGATATTTATATTAATTGTAACAACCATATCTTTTTTTTGTGGGGCGATAACGTTTCATTAACCTTTTTTTGTGTTTCATCGCCCATAAAATATGAAACGGGATTTATGGACGATGGTCGCGTTATTTTTTTTCCGTTATGTTGTATATTGACGATGCTTGTTCGCGCCGTATCTCTGACTGGCATTCATTCATCAGAATTCGCTTACTCGTCGTTTTCTCATAACATGAATACCTGTGTTAAATAACATCGTCTGATCGCCTATTTCCAGTAACGGCGTTTTGCGTGCTGCAATTTTTCATATGCCGCCAGCAGTGCCTGATGAGCCGGAAATGCCTTTAAATCGTTGTCAATTGCCGGCAAGTCATAGAATGCCGCTTCACCGCTGATCGCGGCCGAGGCAGCTTCAACGGCATCACGGCCATACATGCGTACAAAAGCACGATAATATTGCGTGGGCTCGCGCTCCGGTTCTTGTGCGAGTAACAACAAGGTTTGCAGGCAACGGTAGTAATTAGCGCGCCGGGCGTTGAAAACCGAGGAGTTAAACTCCATCGTCCATTCAACCCAAATTAATGCCTGTTCCAGGTCACCGCCCGCCAGCGCCAACATGGCCTTCAATTCGCCAATCCGTAAGGTGTACCAGCCAGTCTCTTTGCCGGTGGCCAAACCGAGTAACTCGCGAACACGGGTGACGTCGTCATAACCTTCTTCATCAAGCCGGTCAATTAATGCGAGGTAATCCTCTTTCTTCCCGGTGCTGGCCGGCAAAGAAAGCAGGGTACTTCGTAGCACGGCGCCCATGTTATTATTGGCGAGCAGCAAATCCTCCGCCGGATAAATATCAGACATGCCTGGCACCAAAATCCGGCAAGCGTATACATCCAGATGTTGATAGTCGGCGATGTAAACCTCTTTATTTTCGTTGTTGAAAATGCCCATTAATGTAGCGAACTCTTCTTCCGTTGTTCCGTCAAAATGCCAGTCAACAAAAGGATAATCGGCTTCATCTTTGAACAAGTCCCAGGAAATGAGACCGCTGGAGTCGATGAAGTGCGTTTCCAGATTGGCGAGTTCGGCGACTTCTTCATCATCAAACGTTGGCGGCGTGAAGACATCCAGATCGTTCAGACTACGCCCCTGCAACAGTTCGGTCACGGTACGCTCAAGTGCCACGCCAAAATCGGGGTGCGCGCCAAAAGAGGCGAAGCAGGTGCCATTGGACGGATTAAATAACACCACGCAGATTACCGGATACTTCCCTCCGAGCGAGGCATCGTAAGCGAAAATGGGGAAACCTTCGGCTTCAAGGCGTTCAATGGCTTCAACCACGCCCGGGTAACGTTGCAAAACGGTTGGTGGGATCGTGGGGAGGCTAATGGACTCGGCAATAATACGGTTCTTTATATAGCGTTCAAACACCTCGGATAAGCCCTGAACTCGCGCCTCATTCGCGGTGTTTCCTGCCGACATGCCATTGGAAACATAGAGATTGCCGATGATATTCATCGGAATGTAAATTGTTTGCGTATCCGATTGGCGAATAAAAGGCAACGCACAAATACCCCGGTCGGCATTCCCCGATTGCAGGTCGACCAGATCGCGGGTGGTTAATTCATTTTCCGGGTCATAAAATTGCCGTAAGTGCGCGTCAAGCAGACCCAGCGGCAGATGTCCGTCATCAGTGAAGGGGAACCATTTTTCATTAGGATAATGAACGAAGTCACCCTGGGCAATGGATTTGCCAAGCCAAAAATCGGCGAAAAAATAGTTGGTTGACAGCCGCTCGAAATATTCACCTAATGCTGAGGCCAGTGCCGCTTTTTTGCTGGCGCCTTTACCATTGGTAAAGCACAGCGGGCAATCACGATCGCGAATATGCACTGACCAGACATGAGGAACGGGGTTCAGCCAGGATGCTTCTTCAATATTGAAGCCCAAACCGTGTAGTTTTCGCTGAAAACCTGCGATGGAGTCTTCCAGCGCGGCGTCTTTACCCGGAATAAACGTTTGCGTCATAGTACCCACTCTTCATTGATGGTGCGTAAAGCGCGCAATGATACGGGGTTTACCTCATCTGCGCTATCAAGCCACGAAAAATTTCCCCCCGGCTTTAGCGAGTCTCTTTCTTTATGATTTCGTGTCTTAACATGAGCAAGGTGGAACGTGCCCGACAAAATAGTGCAACGGATTGCTTTCACCCGATAAACTGTTACAACACATCATGCGAAAACCTGACCCGCTTCTGATAAATGATTGCAGCCGACAGGTTGCAGTGATAAAACCGATAGCAGATTCACAATGGTTAAATTTGACAGTGGTGAGGGGAAATGACGCAGGTTTTCAATTTTAGCTCCGGTCCAGCAATGCTGCCGGTAGACGTGCTTCGTCGTGCGGAACAGGAATTATGTAACTGGAATGGCCTGGGCACTTCGGTGATGGAAATTAGCCATCGCAGTAAAGCGTTTATACAGGTCGCTGAGGAAGCAGAAAAAGATTTTCGTGATCTGCTGAAAATCCCCGCCAACTATAAAGTGTTATTCTGTCATGGCGGCGCCCGTGCGCAGTTTGCTGCAGTGCCGATGAACTTGTTGGGGCAAGCTAAAACCGCAGATTATGTCGATGGCGGCTACTGGGCGCATAGTGCGATTAATGAAGCTAACAAATATTGCGTGCCAACGGTTATTGATGCTAAAACGACCATAGACGGCAAACGCGGTATTACGCCAATGCGCAGTTGGGCATTAACTGATGATGCGGCTTATGTCCATTATTGCCCGAATGAAACGATTGAAGGCATCGCCATTAATGAAGAACCTGATTTTGGCGATAAAGTGGTGGTTGCCGATCTCTCCTCGACCATTCTTTCGCGTCCCATTGATGTGAGCCGGTATGGTGTTATTTATGCCGGGGCGCAAAAGAACATAGGTCCAGCCGGATTGACATTAGTCATTGTTCGCGATGATTTGCTGGGACATGCACGCAAGGAAGTGCCCTCGATCCTTGATTACGCTATCCTGGCGGAAAATCACTCTATGTTTAACACACCACCGACATTTGCCTGGTATCTGTCCGGGCTGGTGTTTAAATGGTTGAAAGAGCAAGGTGGCGTCGGTGAAATTGATAAAATTAACCAGACAAAAGCGGACCTGCTTTATGGCGTGATCGACAACAGTCATTTCTATCGCAATGATGTGTCCATCGGCAACCGGTCGCGGATGAACGTCCCTTTTCAGTTGGCTGACGCCGCACTGGACGCGGTTTTCCTTGAAGAATCGATGGAAGCTGGCCTGCACGCGCTGAAAGGACATCGGGTGGTTGGCGGGATGCGTGCTTCCATCTACAATGCGATGCCGCTGGAGGGCGTAAAAGCGCTGACTGACTTTATGATGGACTTCGAACGTCGTTACGCATAAACCCATTCAGCCTGTGTTGGTACGTATGCCTGAAACCTCGCCCGATGCGAGGTTTCATTGTTCTTGTTTGATGAAAAAAGGTTTTGCATGCTGGAATCCCTGACGTTACAACCTATTGCACGTGTTAATGGCACCGTTAATTTGCCCGGTTCTAAAAGTGTTTCTAACCGCGCGTTATTATTGGCGGCACTGGCGAATGGCACCACCCGATTGACCAATTTGCTCGATAGCGATGACGTAAAACATATGCTCAATGCGCTTACGATGCTGGGTGTTCACTACCGATTGTCCGAGGATCGCACCGTCTGTAGGGTAACCGGTGTGGGCGGGCCATTGCAGGCTGACAAGGCGACAGAACTGTTTTTAGGTAATGCGGGTACGGCGATGCGTCCACTGGCGGCGGCGTTATGTCTGGGAAATAATGATATTGTCCTGACTGGCGAACCTCGAATGAAAGAGCGGCCAATCGGTCATTTGGTCGATGCATTACGTCAGGGCGGCGCAATCATTGACTATCTGGAACAAACTCATTACCCCCCGTTGCGTATCCGTGGTGGTTTTATAGGGGGAGATGTGGCAGTAGAGGGCTCTGTTTCCAGCCAGTTTCTTACCGCGTTGTTGATGATGGCGCCCCTGGCTCCACACGATACACACATCGAGATTATCGGCGATTTAGTTTCTAAACCCTATATAGATATCACCTTACATCTGATGAAGGTTTTCGGTGTGGTGGTGGAAAATGACCATTACCAACGTTTTCATATTAAGGGAAAGCAACAATACCAATCGCCAGGTGATTATTTGGTTGAAGGCGATGCGTCTTCCGCCTCCTATTTTCTCGCGGCGGCGGCGATCAAAGGCGGAACGGTCCGTGTCACGGGGATTGGGCGCAACAGCGTGCAGGGTGATATTCATTTTGCCGATGTGCTGGAGAAAATGGGTGCGACGATAGTGTGGGGAGATGATTATATTGCCTGCACACGCGGTGAGTTACAGGCGATTGATCTGGATATGAACGCAATTCCTGATGCAGCAATGACTATCGCGACCACTGCATTATTCGCCAAAGGGAGTACCGTACTACGTAATATTTATAACTGGCGCGTTAAAGAGACGGATCGTTTGACTGCGATGGCCACGGAATTACGTAAAGTCGGCGCGGAAGTGGAAGAAGGGCATGATTATATTCGTGTTACCCCGCCAGAAGCCCTTCAGTATGCGGAAATTGGTACATATAACGATCATCGTATGGCCATGTGTTTCTCTTTGGTTGCGCTTTCCAGTACGCCGGTAACCATCCTCGATCCAAAATGCACTGCAAAAACATTTCCGGATTACTTTGATCAGCTTGCTCGCATCAGCACGCTGGCCTGATGATAAAAGCTAGGGAGACGCCGCCTGATCGGGAACGTGTTTTATTTTACGTCTGCGAGATCGGGCATCGTCTGAAACTGCTGATTATTTTCACCGCTGTAACGCTTAAGGGTAACCACCAGGACCATTAGCGGCGTATAATGCGCAGCAAAATGCATCCGAGATGCAGGCAGCCATGAGTATTTCCAGCGACAGGAGAGAGAAATGACGGCAACAGCCCCGGTGATCACCATTGATGGCCCAAGCGGCGCAGGTAAAGGCACGCTATGTAAAGCAATGGCCGAGGCTTTGCGGTGGCATTTGCTGGATTCAGGCGCTATCTATCGTGTTCTGGCGCTTGCAGCACTGCATCACCAGGTGGCCATTGAGTCTGAAGAGTCCCTGGTGCCGATTGCCGCACACCTTGATGTCCGTTTTATCTCGACGGCAGGTGAGATGAAAGTGATTCTTGAAGGCGAGGATGTTTCAGGGGAAATCCGTACCCAGCAAGTGAGCAATACCGCCTCTAAAGTAGCGGCGTTTCCGCGAGTGCGCGAAGCATTATTGCGCCGTCAGCGGGCTTTTCGCGATATGCCCGGGTTAATTGCTGACGGGCGCGATATGGGAACGGTGGTTTTTCCTGAGGCGGCAGTAAAGATTTTTCTTGATGCCAGCGCTGAAGAGCGGGCACAGCGGCGCATGCTTCAGTTGCAGGAGAAGGGCTTTAGTGTTAACTTTGAGCGCCTTTTAGCCGAGATCAAAGAACGTGATGACCGTGATCGTAATCGGGCCATTGCGCCATTGGTGCCGGCACAAGATGCTCTGGTGCTGGATTCAACCAGTATGACTATTGAGCAAGTTATTGATACGGCATTACATTACGCTCGAGAGAAACTCGCGTTGCTCCAGGCGTAATTGTAAAACAAATGCCTGTAACCCTGTGATACGGAGTGTCATGGGGCATGTGAAACAACCCCACCCGACAGGATGTCAGGTGGACGTTAAATTGAAGAATCCTGAAGATTATCAATATGACTGAATCTTTTGCTCAACTCTTTGAAGAGTCCCTGAAAGAAATCGAAACCCGTCCGGGTTCCATCGTTCGTGGCGTTGTTGTTGCTATTGACAAAGATATCGTACTGGTTGATGCCGGTCTTAAATCTGAGTCCGCCATTCCGGCCGAGCAGTTCAGAAATGCGCAGGGCGAACTTGAAATCCAGGTTGGTGACGAAGTAGACGTTGCTCTGGATGCAGTAGAAGACGGCTTCGGTGAAACCCTGCTGTCCCGTGAGAAAGCGAAGCGTCATGAAGCATGGTTGATGCTGGAAAAAGCTTACGAAGAAGCTGCAACGGTTATCGGCATCATCAATGGCAAAGTTAAGGGTGGTTTCACCGTTGAGCTGAACGGCATTCGTGCGTTCCTGCCAGGCTCACTGGTGGATGTCCGTCCGGTACGCGACACGCTGCACCTGGAAGGCAAAGAGCTTGAGTTCAAAGTGATCAAGCTGGATCAGAAACGCAACAATGTGGTGGTTTCTCGTCGCGCCGTTATCGAATCAGAAAATAGCGCAGAGCGTGATCAACTGTTGGAAAACCTCCAGGAAGGCATGGAAGTTAAAGGTATCGTTAAGAACCTTACTGACTACGGTGCATTCGTTGATCTGGGTGGTGTTGATGGTCTGTTGCACATTACGGATATGGCATGGAAACGTGTTAAGCATCCGAGCGAAATTGTTAATGTTGGCGACGAAATCACCGTTAAAGTGCTGAAATTTGATCGCGAACGTACCCGTGTATCTCTGGGCCTGAAACAACTGGGCGAAGATCCATGGGTTGCTATCGCTAAACGTTATCCGGAAGGTACCAGACTGACTGGTCGTGTTACTAACCTGACTGATTACGGCTGCTTTGTTGAAATCGAAGAAGGCGTTGAAGGCCTGGTACACGTTTCCGAAATGGACTGGACTAACAAAAATATCCATCCGTCCAAAGTGGTTAACGTGGGTGATGTTGTCGAAGTGATGGTTCTGGATATCGATGAAGAACGTCGTCGTATCTCCCTGGGCCTGAAACAGTGTAAAGCGAATCCGTGGCAGCAGTTTGCAGAAACGCACAATAAAGGCGATCGTGTTGAAGGTAAGATCAAGTCAATCACTGACTTCGGTATCTTCATCGGCCTGGACGGCGGTATCGACGGCCTGGTTCACCTGTCTGACATTTCCTGGAATGCAACAGGCGAAGAAGCGGTTCGTGAATACAAGAAAGGTGACGAAATCGCGGCAGTTGTATTACAGGTTGATGCTGAACGTGAACGTATCTCTTTAGGTGTTAAACAACTGGCAGAAGATCCGTTTAACAACTATGTGGCGCTGAATAAGAAAGGCACCATTGTTACCGGCAAAGTCACTGCAGTTGACGCGAAAGGTGCTACAGTAGAATTAGCGGACGGCGTTGAAGGTTATCTGCGTGCTTCTGAAGCTTCACGTGATCGCGTTGAAGACGCAACGCTGGTGTTGAATGTTGGCGACGATGTTGAAGCTAAATTCACCGGTGTTGATCGTAAAAACCGCGTAGTTAGCTTGTCTGTTCGTGCGAAAGACGAAGCTGATGAGAAAGATGCCATCGCAACTGTTAACAACAGTAGTAAACAGGAAGAAGGCAGTAATTTCTCCAGCGCAATGGCTGAAGCGTTTAAAGCGGCTAAAGGCGAGTAATCGCCCTGAATATCTGTGATAGTGGTGCGTTAGCTGTCAGAATTTTTTTCAACAAGGATTAACCGGAGGATTTATGACTAAGTCAGAACTGATTGAGCGGCTTTCGGGCCAACAAACTCATATTCCGGCGAAAGTCGTTGAAGATGCGGTGAAGGAGATGCTTGAGCACATGGTCACAACGCTGGCCGAGGGCGAACGCATTGAAATCCGGGGATTCGGCAGCTTCTCTTTGCATTACCGTGCACCTCGCACTGGTCGTAACCCGAAAACGGGTGATAAAGTGGATCTGGAAGGTAAATATGTTCCCCACTTTAAACCAGGTAAAGAATTACGCGATCGTGCCAATATCTACGGTTAAGCAACCACGAAGCAGAAACGTTAAAACGACGCGTTGATGTTAATGCCGATCAGTTGAGGATCCGTTAGCCGATCTTTATACTGTGTAAAAATCCGGAAATGTTCTCATTTCCGGATTTTTTTATGCAAAATTTACCGATTTCTGTCCACGCCACGTAACCGGTGAAGATCATATCTCTATCCACAACCTGTGATCCACCCTCGTGCCCACACGATTTCCTCTTTCTCTGAAAACCTTGCCGGTCAGTGATTTGTTGCTGGCTTTAAGCCTTTTTCTTTGGCAACGATGGGCCATGTTGCGGCATGTCTCACACGTAATTTCTGCAGGAAATGTAAAACATACTCTTTTCTGAACATGTCTCTACATTCTGAATAATCACAGCAGCAAGGCATGCGAATGACTGTCAGAATCACGGTTGTCAACAACAGGGATAGGTGACGATGGCCAAATCAGTGACACAACTCGCATGGGTAATTATTAGTGGGATACTGCCTCTTCATCTGTTGCCAGAAATACCGGGCGTTGGTAATGAACTTCTGTTGATTATCGCCATTCTCTTGTTACTCATCTTGCCATGGCGCCTGACAAAAATGATTGCGCTGGCGTTGTTGGTTTTCCTCTGGGTTATCAGTGAAGCCAGACATGTTGAGCAACAGATTCGGCTGTTCAGTGAGGGGGAAATGTTAACTGATGTGCGCATTGACAGTGCAACACCCGGCGATAATAAGACGCGGGTTCAGCTACTACGCTATGCAGGGCAGCCGATCTTTCCACCGCTTTACGCCATTATTTATGATATCAAAACGGCATTACCCGTTTGTGAAGGGCAACGCTGGCAAATGACATTGCGTTTACGTCCGGTACATGCCCGGCTAAATGAAGGGGAGTTTGATCGACAACGGTTTATGCTGGCTAACTCAACGCCGTTGACCGGTAAAGCCATCGCACTTACGCCACTCAATCTGTCTTGCGGCTGGCGTCAGCAAATTATGGCGCAGAGTCATTTGCAGTATGCTCATCTGCCATGGCAGGCGATTATCACCGCGCTTGCTTTTGGCGAACGTACCGATGTTAGCGCAGAAATTAATCAATTATTACGTGAGACGGGTACGGCTCACCTGATGGCGATATCTGGGTTGCATATTGCACTTGCCGCCAGCTGCGGCTGGTTGCTTGCACGAATTATTCAGTTATTTTTCCCGGCGTCATGGATCGGCTTTCGTTTTCCGTTGCTGTTTAATCTTGTGGTGGGTGCGCTCTATGTGTGGCTGTCTGGCTGTCAACCCCCCGCAGTACGCACGCTGGTGGGACTTTGTGTATGGTGTGTTATACGCCTGATGGCTGTTCAGTGTCGGGGAGGGCAAGTCTGGAGCCTCTGTGTGGCGGGGATCTTATTGTTCGAGCCCTTCAGCGTATTTTCTGACAGTTTCTGGTTATCGGCGCTGGCTGCGGGGTCGTTACTTATTTGGTGCCAGCACTTTGCATTACCGGCAGCAATGGCCTCACGTCGGCGATGGGTGTGGTTACGCTTGCTGCATTTGCAAGCAGGAATCACCTTGTTATTAATGCCGATTCAAGCCTGGCTTTTCCATGGCATAAGTTTAAGTTCATTAGTAGCGAATTTATGGGCAGTCCCGCTGGTGTCATTTGTCAGTGTCCCGTTAATTCTTTGTGGGATTCTGTTGAGTCCATTTCCCATTCTGAGCCGTCCTTTTTGGCTGTTGGCGAATAGTTCTCTGGAGGTGGTTTTTGTGCCATTGCAGGCATTGCCATCAGGGTGGGTCGCTTTTAGCCATGATGCTGAATTGCTTTGCCTGTTGTGTTGGCTGGTGGCGCTGTGCTGGCGTTTTGGCTGGTTATGGTGTTCACCCGTCGCTGTCATTAGCGCCATTATGGCGCTGGATCAACTACGGATGGCGGGTTCGGCACCCACATGGCGGTTAGATATGCTGGATGTCGGACATGGGCTGGCCGTGGTTATCTCACAAAATAATCAGGCGATATTATATGATACCGGCAATCGCTGGCCGCGTGGCGATGTAGGGAAAAATGTGATTGCCCCCTGGCTACGCTGGCATGGGCTGACATTACAGCAGGTCGTTCTCAGTCACGGGCACCTGGATCATACCGGCGGGCTGGCCAGTTTACAGCAGCTTTTTCCACAAGCCAGTGTTCGCAGTGCGTTAGGCAAGGAAAAACATTTACCGTGTCAGCGAGGGGTTACATGGCAATGGCAACGTTTGACATTCCATGCGTTATGGCCGGAGGAAGGGAAAACGGCAGGGGGCAATAATGATTCTTGTGTGTTGTTGGTGACAGACGGCACGCACCGGGTGTTATTAACCGGCGATCTGGAAGCGGTTGCTGAACGCGCCCTGGTGGCACAGGCCAGACAATCATTGCGTGCCGATATTATTCAGGTGCCGCATCACGGCAGCCGCACCTCGTCATCGCCGCCGTTCTTACGGGCGGTGAGCGCAAAGGTTGCGCTGGCATCGGTTGCCCGCTACAACGGCTGGCGCTTGCCTGCGAAGAATATCATTGCTCGTTATCGTCATAATGGCTCTGACTGGTATGATACGGCACTTTCCGGGCAACTTAGTGTGCGATTTTATCCTGATAAATGGCAAGTTTTGGGCTTACGTGAGCAAATATTACCCCGTTGGTATCATCAGTGGTTTGGCGTACCCCGGGATTCCCGGTAGAATGAGCGGCTATTTCATCCAATGCTGGTTATATAATGCATCAAGATAAAGATCTCTCGACGTGGCAGACATTCCGTCGCCTTTGGCCAATGATCGCGCCGCATAAAGCTGGATTGCTGGTGGCGGCTGTTGCGCTGATCCTGAATGCGGCTGGCGATACACTCATGCTGTCACTGCTGAAACCTTTACTTGATGATGGGTTTGGCAAAGCGGATAAATCTGTGTTGATTTGGATGCCGCTGGTAGTGATGGGGCTGATGTTGATACGTGGTATCACCAGCTATATCTCCAGTTATTGTATTTCGTGGGTGTCTGGTAATGTGGTGATGAATATGCGCCGCCGTCTTTTTAGTCATATGATGGGCATGCCAGTCTCTTTCTTTGATCAGCAATCTACTGGGACATTGTTATCACGAATTACCTACGATTCGGAGCAAGTGGCTTCTTCCTCTTCCAGCGCGCTGGTTACTGTTGTCCGGGAAGGTGCTTCGATCATCGGTTTATTCATCATGATGTTTTACTACAGTTGGCAATTGTCGCTGATTTTAATTGTGCTGGCGCCGGTGGTTTCTTTTGCAATACGTTCGGTGTCCAGGCGGTTTCGTAATATTAGCAAAAACATGCAAAACACTATGGGACAAGTGACTTCCAGCGCTGAGCAGATGCTGAAAGGGCATAAAGAGGTGCTGATCTTTGGCGGGCAGGATGTTGAGAGCAAGCGCTTTGATCATGTTAGCAACAGAATGCGTCAACAGGGCATGAAGTTGGTTTCTGCCTCCTCTATCTCTGATCCAGTGGTTCAACTGATTGCTTCGCTGGCTTTGGCGTTTGTTCTGTATGCGGCCAGTTTCCCCAGTGTGATGAGTACACTCACTGCCGGTACCATTACGGTGGTGTTCTCATCGATGATTGCACTGATGCGTCCGTTAAAATCGCTGACCAATGTTAATGCGCAATTTCAACGCGGCATGGCAGCCTGTCAGACACTGTTTACGATTTTGGATAGTTCTCAGGAAGAGGATACTGGCACACTCAATATTGAACGCGTAAAGGGTGACATAGAATTTCGTCATGTCACATTCACCTATCCAGGGCGTGAAATGCCGGCATTGCGTGATATCAATCTCAGCATCACGGCAGGGAAAACGGTGGCGTTGGTTGGGCGCTCAGGCTCGGGTAAATCAACCATGGCCAGTCTGTTAACGCGATTTTATGATGTTCAGCAAGGTGAAATCCGGATAGACGGACATGACTTACGGGAATATACCTTGCGCTCCTTACGAAATCAGGTGGCGTTGGTTTCGCAAAATGTACATCTGTTCAATGACACGATTGCCAATAATATTGCTTATGCACGCAGTGAACGTTATAGCCGTGAAGAGATTGAACAGGCCGCTAAAATGGCGCATGCCATGGATTTCATCAACAAAATGGAAAAAGGGCTGGATACCATTATTGGTGAAAATGGTGTGTTACTGTCTGGCGGCCAACGCCAGCGTATTGCCATTGCCCGCGCATTACTCCGGGACAGTCCCATTCTGATCCTCGATGAAGCCACATCAGCACTGGACACCGAATCGGAACGTGCGATTCAGGCGGCGCTGGATGAACTACAGAAAAACCGCACATCCCTGGTTATCGCCCATCGTCTTTCCACCATTGAAAAAGCGGATGAGATTGTGGTGATAGAAGACGGGCAGATTATTGAGCGTGGCACCCATGATGACTTGTTGAGTCGTAGAGGAACCTATGCGCAATTACATAAAATGCAGTTTGGCCAATGATTGAACGTCTCTGGAGCGGCCGTTCACCCTTTTATCGGCTGTTATTACCTTTCAGCCTGATGTACGGACTGATCAGTAATATTATCCGCCTCAGTTACCAGTGGGGCTGGCGCAAGGCCTGGCGGGCACCCGTTCCGATCATTGTGGTGGGTAACCTTACCGCGGGCGGCAATGGTAAAACACCCGTGGTAATCTGGTTGGTAGAGACCCTACAGCACGCAGGGTTACGCGTGGGGGTGGTTTCCCGGGGTTATGGCGGCAAAGCCGCGCATTACCCGCTGGTGCTGGATGCCAATACCACCTGTATGGCGGCGGGAGATGAGCCGGTGCTTATCTATCAGCGTACACATGCGGCAGTGGCTGTCTCGCCAGTACGGAGTGAGGCAGTAAAAGCCTTACTGGCAATCGGCGAGATTGACATTATTGTTACCGATGATGGTTTACAACATTATGCCTTAGCGCGCGATATTGAAATTGTGGTCGTGGATGGTGTGCGCCGTTTTGGCAATGGCTGGTGGTTACCTGCCGGGCCGATGCGCGAACGCGCCAGCCGATTAAAACAGGTTGATGCGGTTATCATTAATGGCGGAGACACACAGCAAGATGAAATCGCCATGCAACTCAGAGCAGGCAATGCCATCAATATGAAAAGTGGACAAACATGCCCGGTTAGCCGTTTCAGGCAGGTTGTTGCGATGGCGGGCATTGGTCATCCGCCCCGTTTTTTCCAGACGTTGCGCCAGCAAGGGATCATCCCGGTGAAAGAAGTCGCCTTTGCTGATCATCAGGAGTACCGGGAAGCTGATCTTCTGGCGCTGGTAACTGACCCTCAGGTACTGATGATGACGGAAAAAGATGCGGTAAAATGCCAGCGCTTTGCGCACGATAACTGGTGGTACTTGCCGGTGGATGCTCATATGAGTTCACAGGCTAATGCACTGATCGCCAGAATTATAGCGTTATGCCGCTGAAAGCGTATTTCCCTTAACGACCACCGCTATACTGATGTCCTCTTGTTAACAGGATGGCATGATGAAACCTCTGGCGCTTCCTCTGCGTACTGCCCGTAAACTGCATTTGGCGGCACAAGGGCTGCTGACTGCACCGCCCCGAAAAACCAGTTATGCAGCGATGCTTGCAACGATTCGGCGGATGTCATTGCTGCAAATTGACGCAATCCACGTTGTCGCTCGTAGTCCTTATCTGGTGCTGTTTAGCCGCCTTGGCGCCTACACTGAACACTGGTTAGATGAGGCGCTGGTTGCCGGTGACCTGTTTGAATACTGGGCGCATGAGGCATGTTTTATTCCATCTGATGACTATAAACTCCTGCGGCATAAAATGCATGAACCGGACACACTGGGATGGAAATATAACCGGCAATGGATGGTGCAGCATGCCGATGAAGTCACCGATTTACTGGCTTATATTGAAAAAAACGGTCCGGTTCGCGCTGCAGACTTCACCACAACGGTTGCGCATAACCCGGGTTGGTGGGCGTGGAAACCCCATAAACGTCATCTGGAAAACCTGTTTACCGCTGGTGAGGTTATGGTGGTGGAACGGCGTAATTTCCAACGGGTGTATGATTTACGTACCCGAGTGTTGCCAACATGGGACGATAAACAACATATGCTGAGTAAAGACACTGCAGTGGCGCAAATGTTACGCAATAGCGCGCAAAGCTTAGGGATTTTTCGCCCCGACTGGCTGAAAGATTATTACCGACTTAAACATGCGCCAGTGAAAATGATGGTCGCGCAGTGGCTGGCGGAGGGAACAGTAACGGAGGTGATGGTAGAGCACCTGGGGACACTGTATCTGCATCGGGATCTGCTGCCCTTACTGGAAACACCGTTAAAAGCGACGCACACCGCTATTCTCTCTCCGTTCGATCCGCTGGTTTGGGATCGACGTCGGGCGCTGGAATTATTTAACTTTGATTATCGCCTTGAATGTTATACACCGCAGGCGAAACGGAAATACGGTTACTTTGTCTTGCCGATTTTGCATCAGGGCGCGCTGAAAGCAAGGCTGGACGCCAAAATGGTGCGCAAAGAAAAAGTATTACAAATAAAAAATATTTGGTTTGAGGCGGACGTTAAGATCACCGCCTCACTGATCAATGATCTGCGCCATACCATCACGCGCTTTGCATCATGGCAAGGCGCGGAACGTGTGATGTTGGGAAAAGCGCCTGACGTATTGCGTGCGGAATGGGGGTACGAATGGGAAATCGCGTCAACGCAGGCATCATAACGGCTCGGTGTTTTCTTGTGATATGCTGGGTCTTCTGACGCCCCGGTCCATTATGGAGGAATTATGGATCATCGTTTACTCGAAATTGTTGCTTGCCCGGTGTGTAACGGTAAGTTGTATTATAACAAAGAACAGCAAGAGCTTATTTGCAAACCTGATGGCCTGGCTTATCCGGTACGAGAGGGTATTCCGGTGCTGCTGGAGAGCGAAGCGCGCACATTATCAGCGGAAGAGATTCATCCATGAGTTTTGTTGCCATTATACCGGCGCGTTTTGCGTCAACACGTTTGCCCGGCAAACCGCTGATGGATATCCATGGTAAACCGATGGTGGTCCATGTGATGGCGCGGGCGCGTGAATCTGGTGCTGAACGCGTCATTATTGCCACTGATCATCCCGATGTCGCCGCGGCAGTCACCGCTGCCGGCGGGGAAGTCTGCATGACACGTGCCGACCATAACTCGGGGACTGAAAGGTTGGCTGAGGTCGTTGATCATTATCAGTTTTCTGATGATACCGTGATCGTCAATGTGCAGGGCGATGAGCCGATGATCCCGCCAGTGATTATTCGCCAGGTGGCTGAAAATCTGGTGAAATACGGCGTTGGCATTGCGACACTGGCGGTCCCTGTTGACCAGGTGGACGAAGCCTTTAATCCCAATGCAGTGAAAGTCGTCAGAGATGCTCAGGGATATGCACTTTACTTTTCTCGCGCCACAATTCCCTGGGATCGCGAGCGATTTGCTAAATCACGCGACACTATCGGCGATATGTTTCTGCGCCATATTGGCATTTATGCATACCGTGCCGGGTTTATCCGTCGTTATGTTAGATGGGAACCCAGTCAGCTTGAACAAATTGAACTGCTTGAGCAACTGCGCGTGCTCTGGTATGGCGAAAAAATTCATGTTGATGTCGCGAAGGCCATCCCGAGCGTTGGCGTTGATACAACAGACGATTTGCTGCGTGTGCGCATAGCAATGCGGCCATAATTATCAAGGGCCGCATTCGGCCCAGGGTGATTGCAATACAACCATACGCCATCGGCCTGAACTCTACCGCCTTTCTTGTTGCGGCAGCCTTTTTGCCCGGAGTTTGATCTGTGACGGGGAAACACACCGTCACGATACGCATGATAGAAAGCCTGATAACGGTAGCGGAGGCCAAATGGAGCAATTACGTGCTGAACTCACGCAGGTATTAGGTGAGCAGGTTAGCCGCCTTGAATCGATCAGTGAACAGCCTTATGCCACCCTGTTTACGCTGTATAACGATGCGGGTCATGCGATGCCGCTGGTGGCGAAATGCTTTTTTAATCAGGGCATTGCGGCGCAAGAAGCGTACAAACTCTCTATGTTGGCGCGGGAAGGGCATATTCGTGTCCCCACGGTGTGTGGTTTAATTTTGAGCCAACAAAAACCACAGCATGAAATTTTGCTAATTGAACGCTTAGGGGGCGTTTCTGCAGAAGCGCCGGCACGGACGGTACAGCGTGGTGTGCAATTGCAAAGTCAGATTGTCGAGGGGGTGCTGGCATGGCACCGCATCGACAGCCATGGTCTGGTTGGGACGGTTGACAGTGTCCAGGAAAACCGCTGGTCAGTCTGGTACGCGCAACGTGTAGAAGTGTTGTGGGCGACGCTGACTAACCTCAGACCACCGTTCCTGACCATGGATGATCGGCGTATTCTCTGGCGCAGTCGTGATGCGCTGCCACGATTGTTTGCTGATTTTGATGACAACTGCGTGCTGGTACACGGTAACTTGACGTTGCGCAGTATGTTGAAAGATCCCCGTAGTGACCAGTTACTGGCGATGATCAACCCAGGTATGGTGCTGTGGGCGCCGCGTGAATATGAATTATTCCGCTTGTGTGAGGAAGGTGCGGCGGAATCTCTGCTTTATCGCTATCTGGAGCAGGCGCCGGTAGCGGAAGGTTTTGTGTACCGACGCTGGTTCTATTTGCTGTGGGAAGCTATCGCCCGCATGGTCCATACTGGCAAACTGGACCGCCGACCTTTTGTCCAGGCCGCCGCGGAGTTATTGCCGTGGCTTAACTGACGGTGTGTCATGGCGTTTGAGCCATTGCCATAAACGCCCCAGCGATTCATACCAGGCTCGATCACTGTGTGCCAGCCAAATCGGCGCGGGAATGGCCTTTTCCCATCCGGTTAACGGTGAGCTGATGGCCAATTGATTAGCGGGCGCGGGAATAGGGTACAGGCCCTGTTGATGGAAAAAGGTGATTGCGCGCGTCATATGATTTGCCGAGGTTACCAGCAAAAATGGTTGATTTCCCAACAGATTATTTACCGCCAGCGCTTCCTGTTCCGTGTCACTTGGGGTATCGAGTTTAATGATGGCCGCCGCTGGCACGCCAAGCGATTGTGCCACCCGAGCCGCTACTTCCGCATTACTGACCGAATTGCCCGCTGCCGCCGCGCCGGTAAAAATCAGTTTTGCTTCAGGATGCGCATGCCATTGACGCACACCTTCCGCCAGGCGGGGCAAACTATTACCGATCAGATTTGAACTGGGCGCCCAGTCGGGATTCCAGGTGTAGCCGCCGCCCAACACCACGATGTAATTGACCTTTTCCTTGCCATTCCAGGTAGGATAACCCATCTCCAAAGGCAGTAATAATTTGTCGGCCACCGGTTGTAAACTCAGCAATAACAGGATTAACCAGGCGGAAGAGAGTATAATTTTGCCGGTTTTCTGCCGGCGACTGAAACAAAGCAGTAAAATGCCGACGGCCATAAGCATCAGCAGGAAAGGCAAGGGCAGCAGTAGGCCGCCAACCACTTTTTTTAACGTGAAAAGCATGAAAACGGACTCCTTTTGTCCGAAAAAACAGCACCTAAAAGCGCAGCGACGCAGGAAAGGTTCATTCTCTGCCAGTGTATGACAAAATAGCGGCATTGATCGCGGTAAAATACGGGGCCGGAACCATGCAGGATCGCAACTTTGATGATATTGCCGAAAAATTTTCACAGAATATCTACGGCACCACCAAAGGGCAGATTCGGCAAGCTATCCTCTGGCAGGAGCTGGATGCCATTCTGGTCACCTTGCCGCAACGTGCCTTGCGAGTGCTGGATGCCGGAGGCGGTGAAGGTCAGGTGGCATGTGGCCTGGCCGCTCGTGGTCATCAGGTGTTGCTCTGTGATCTTTCCGGTGAAATGTTGCAGCGTGCCCGTGAACATGCCATGGAAAAAGGTGTGAGCGAAAACATGCAATTTAAACAAATTAGCGCACAACAGATTGGCCAATATTTAGATACGCCCGTTGATCTGGTATTGTTTCACGCGGTACTTGAGTGGGTGGTGCAGCCGCAGGAGGTGCTTGCCGCTCTTTGGGATGCGCTGGCCCCCGGCGGCGTACTGTCGCTGATGTTTTATAACGTGCATGGCTTGATCTTGCGGAACTTGACACTCGGTAATTTTGGTTATCTGCAGGCGGGAATGCGCAAACGGAAGAAAAAAACCTTATCGCCAGATTATCCGCGCGATCCAGAGCAGGTTTATGGCTGGTTGCGCCAATGTGGTTTTACCATTGAGCGCCGTGCGGGCATTCGCGTTTTTCATGACTATATGCGTGATAAAGATAAACAGATTGCTTGTTTTGACGACGTGTTGGCCATGGAGAAACACTATTGCCGACAGGAGCCATTTTTGAGTTTAGGACGTTACATCCACGTCACAGCGCGGAAACCCATTCAGAAGGACGAGCTATGAGTGATTTTTCCCAGACAGTACCAGAGCTGGTTGCCTGGGCGCGAAAGAATGATTTTTTCGTCTCTTTGCCGGGTGAACGTCTGGCATTTTTGCTGGCCATCGCCACCCTGAATGGCGAGCGCATGGACGGTGAGATGAGTGAAGGCGAGTTGGTTGATGCCTTTCGTCATGTCAGTAAAGTGTTCGGGCAAACCAATGAAACCGTACTGGTTCGCGCCAACAATGCCATCAATGATATGGTCCGGCAACGCCTGCTCAACCGTTTTAGCAGTGAACTGACGGACGGCAATGCGATTTATCGTCTGACGCCGCTCGCTATCGGTATTACTGATTACTATATTCGCCAGCGCGAATTTTCTACATTGCGTCTGTCGATGCAGCTTTCTATTGTCGCGCAGGAACTGAATCGCGCAGCGGAAGCAGCAGAAGAGGATGGTGACGAATTTCACTGGCAACGCAATGTTTTTGCGCCGCTCAAATATTCAGTGGCGGAAATCTTTGACAGTATCGACATGACGCAACGCATCATGGATGAACAACAGCAAACGGTTAAAACCGATATTGCCGCATTGCTCAATCAGGACTGGCGTGCCGCGATTAGCAGTTGTGAGTTGCTGTTGTCTGAAACCTCAGGCACATTGCGTGAACTTCAGGACACGCTGGAAGCGGCAGGTGATAAGTTACAGGCTAATTTGTTACGCATTCAGGATGCCACGCTGAACAGTCCTGACTTAGGTTTTGTCGATAAGCTGGTGTTTGATCTGCAAAACAAGCTGGATCGCATTACCAGTTGGGGACAGCAATCCATCGATCTGTGGATTGGCTATGACCGTCATGTGCACAAATTCATTCGTACCGCTATCGACATGGATAAAAACCGGGTATTCGCGCAGCGTCTACGCCAGTCGGTGCAGACCTATTTTGATCACCCCTGGGCGCTGACCTATGCCAATGCCGATCGCTTATTCGATATGCGCGATGAAGAGTTGCTATTACGTGATGAAGAAGTCACTGGAGAATTGCCTTCTGAGCTGGAATATGAAGAGCTGAGTGAAATCCGCGAACAACTGGCTGCGATGATTGAACAGGCGTTGCAGATTTACAAAACGCAACAAAAACCGCTGAATTTAGGCACAGTAATGCGTGATTACCTTACGCAATACCCGCGTGCCCGCCATTTTGATGTGGCGCGGATTGTCGTCGATCAGGCCGTACGGTTAGGTGTGGCTGAAGCAGATTTTTCCGGTTTGCCCGCAGAGTGGCAGGCCATCAATGATTACGGAGCCAAGGTGCAGGCGCATGTCATCGATAAATATTGAACAAATGATGCCAGTTAAACTGGCTCAGGCGCTGGCCAATCCTCTCTTCCCTGCGCTGGATAGTCAACTGCGCGCAGGCCGCCACATTGGCAGTGATGAGTTGGATAACCATGCTTTTCTGATGGATTATCAGGAATTTCTCGAAACGTTTTATGCCCGATACAACGTTGAGCTGATTCGGGCGCCGGAAGGTTTTTTCTACCTCCGTCCTCGTTCTACCACGCTGATACCACGTTCGGTACTCTCTGAACTGGATATGATGACCGGTAAAATACTCTGTTATCTTTACCTGAGCCCGGAGCGTCTGGCTAACGAAGGCATTTTCACACAGCAAGAGCTGTATGATGAGCTGGTGAATTTTGCCGATGAAAATAAGCTGTTACGGCTGGTGAATCAGCGTTCTACCGGTTCGGATCTTGATCGTCAAAAGCTACATGAAAAAATGCGCGCGTCGCTCAATCGCCTGCGGCGGCTGGGTATCGTCTGGTTTATGGGCCATGACAGCAGTAAATTTCGTATCAGCGAAGCGGTATTTCGCTTTGGCGCCGATGTCCGCAGTGGCGATGATCCCCGTGAGGCGCAATTACGCATGATCCGCGATGGTGAAGCCATGTCGCTGGAAAACGGTATGGCGGTTAACGATGAGCCTGATGACAACGAGAGCGACACGGAAAATAATCCGTCACAACCCGCGGAGGATGAACAGGAATGATTGAGCGCGGAAAATTTCACTCATTGACACTGATTAACTGGAATGGTTTTTTTGCGCGGACATTTGACCTCGATAATCTGGTGACCACCCTGTCCGGGGGAAATGGTGCCGGTAAATCGACCACCATGGCGGCGTTTATCACGGCGTTAATCCCCGATTTAACCCTCCTGCACTTCCGTAATACCACGGAAGCCGGTGCGACCTCAGGGTCACGTGATAAAGGGTTACACGGTAAGTTGCGTGCCGGTGTCTGTTATTCAACGCTGGATGTGGTGAATTCCCGCCATCAACGGGTGATTGTCGGCGTACGCCTGCAGCAGGTCGCCGGGCGTGATAAAAAAGTCGATATTCGTCCTTTCAGTATTCATGGTTTACCCGCGGCACTGAACCCGACAGAAATTCTGACCGAAACCGTCAATGCGCGTCAGGCGCGCGTACTGCCGTTGAATGAACTAAAAGATCGTCTTGAAGCGATGGAAGAGGTCCAGTTCAAACAGTACAACTCGATCATTGATTATCACGCGTTGATGTTTGAACTGGGTATTGTGCCGCGCCGCTTACGTTCTGCGGGCGATCGCAGCAAATATTATCGGCTGATTGAAGCCTCGCTCTACGGTGGGATTTCCAGCGCGATTACGCGCTCCCTGCGCGATTATTTACTGCCTGAAAACAGCGGCGTGCGTAAAGCTTTCCAGGATATGGAAGCCGCGTTGCGTGAAAACCGCATGACACTGGAAGCGATTCGCGTCACGCAGTCTGATCGTGATTTGTTCAAATATCTGATTTCCGAAGCGACCAGCTATGTCGCTGCCGATTATATGCGCCATGCCAATGAGCGGCGTATTCACCTTGATGATGCGCTGGCTCTGCGTAATGATCTGTTTTCCAGCCGCAAACAACTGGCGACGGAGCAATATCGACATATTGAGATGGCGCGTGAGCTGGCGGAACACACTGCCGCTGAAGATGACCTGGAAACGGATTATCAGGGCGCCAGCGATCACCTCAATTTGGTGCAGGCCGCCATGCGTCAACAGGAAAAAATTGAACGTTATGAGGCTGATATCGACGAGCTGACCTATCGTCTGGAAGAGCAGACCGAAGTAGTGGCTGAAGCGCGTGATATTCAGGCGGCAAATGAAGAGCAAACTGAAGCCGCTGAACTGGAAGTGGATGAACTCAAAAGCCAACTGGCTGATTACCAGCAGGCGCTGGATGTTCAGCAAACACGTGCGATTCAGTATCAACAGGCAATACAGGCGTTACAGCGTGCGCAGGCTATCTGTCATCGGCCCGACTTGTCGATAGAAAATGCTGAAGCATTACAGGAAACCCTCCAGGCGCAAGAGCAGGAAGCCACGGATCATTTGCTGCAACTGGAACAAAAAATGAGTGTGGCGGAAGCGGCACATAGCCAGTTTGAGCAGGCTTTTGAATTAGTGAATAAAATAGCCGGGCCGGTCAGTCGTAGCCAGGCATGGCAGACGGGACGCGATTTACTGCGTGAGGCGGCCAGCCAACGCCATCATGCCGCACAACTGCCATCGTTGCGTGTGCGTCTGGCTGAAATGGAACAACGCCTGCGCGAACAAAAAGAGGCGGAGCGTTTACTCAGTGAGTTTTGTAAACGTCAGAATCGGCAATACGATGTACATGAGCTGGACGCGTTGCAACGTGAACTGGATGCTCAAATTGACCAGTTGGCGCACAGTGTCGCTGATGCTGGTGAACGTCGTATGTTACTGCGCCAGGAGCTGGATCAACTGCGTGAACGGATCAACGCCCTCACGGCGCGGGCGCCACACTGGCTGGCTGCGCAGGAAGTGCTGACACAATTGAGCGAGCAAGGCGGGCAGCCGCTGGAAAATAGCCAGCAGGTGACTGAATTCATGCAGCAGTTACTGGAGCGTGAGCGTGAAACCACGGTTGAGCGCGATGAAATCTCCGCCCGCAAGCGCGATATTGAAAAGCAAATCGAGCGGATGAGCCAACCAGGCGGTGCGGAAGACGCGCGCCTGAACCTTCTGGCGGAACGGTTTGGCGGTGTACTGCTTTCTGAAATCTATGACGATGTCACCCTTGATGATGCTCCTTACTTTTCGGCATTGTACGGCCCTTCGCGCCACGCCATTGTGGTGCCTGATTTATCGCTGGTGCGCGAACTGCTTGATGGGCTGGAAGAGTGTCCGGAAGATCTTTATCTGATCGAAGGCGATCCGCAGTCGTTCGATGACAGCGTTCTTAATGTCGAAGAACTGGAAAAAGCGGTAGTAGTGAAAATCGCCGAACGCCAGTGGCGTTATTCACGTTTCCCCAAAGTGCCATTATTTGGGCGGGCCGCGCGCGAGAATCAGCTGGAACGATTACGTGCCGAACGTGAGCAACTGGCCGGGACTTACGCGACATTGTCATTTGATGTACAAAAAACGCAACGTCTGCACCAGTCCTTTAGCCGCTTTATCGGCAGCCATCTGGCCGTGGTGTTCGAGGCTGATCCGGAAGAGCAAATCCGTCAGTTAACGGTGCGCCGCACGGAAATAGAACGCGCACTGAGTAACCATGAGAGTGAGAATCAACAGCAACGTCAGCAGTTTGAGCAGGCGAAAGACGGCGTCGCGCAGCTGAATCGTTTGTTGCCACGCATCAGTTTATTAACTGATGAGACATTACCGGATCGCTGTGAAGAATTGCGTGAATTGTTGGATGAAGCCCATGAAGCCTCACGTTTTATCCAGCAACATGATCATCATCTGCTCCGACTGGAGCCTGTGGTGGCGGTATTGCAAAACGATCCGCAGCAACACGAGAAATTAAAAGCCGATTACCAACAGGCACAGCAAGTACAACGTGACGCACGCCAGCAGGCCTTTGCTGTCACGGAAGTGGTGCAGCGTCGGGCGCATTTCGGTTATACCGATTCCGCAGGAATGCTGACCGGAACCAGTGATTTGAATGAAAAGCTGCGCCAGCGTCTTGAGCAAGCTGAAGGTGATCGCGCCCGCGCGCGCGAAAAATTACGCGCGCATCAGGCGCAGCTAACGCAGTATTCGCAGGTTCTCGCTTCGCTGAAGAGTACCTGTGAAGCCCGATGCGAAATGCTGAAAGAACTGCATCAGGAGATGCAAGATATCGGCGTACAAGCTGATGCCAGCGCGGAAGAACGTGCTCGCCTGCGTCGGGATGAGCTGTACAGTGCCTTGAGCCACAACCGCACGCGTCGTAATCAACTGGAAAAACAGTTAACGTTCTGTGAAGCGGAAATGGAGTCATTACAGAAGAAGCTGCGTCGGCTGGAACGTGATTATCAGCAAAATCGGGAGCAGGTCGTCAGTGCCAAATCAAGCTGGTGTACCGTGATGCGGCTGGTGAGAGATAATGGCGTCGAACGGCGTTTGCATCGCCGCGAACTGGCGTACATGAGTGGTGATGAACTGCGGTCCATGTCGGATAAGGCACTTGGCGCTTTGCGCCTGGCGGTCGCCGATAATGAACATTTGCGCGATATCTTGCGCCTGTCTGAAGATCCCAAACGCCCTGAGCGCAAAATCCAGTTTTTTATTGCTGTTTATCAACATTTGCGTGAACGCATCCGTCAGGACATTATCCGCACAGATGATCCGGTTGAAGCGATTGAACAGATGGAAATTGAGCTGGGACGTCTGACCGAAGAGCTAACCGCGCGCGAGCAGATGCTGGCAATCAGTGCTTCCAGCGTATCAAATATTATCCGTAAGACCATTCAGCGTGAACAAAATCGCATTCGTCAGCTAAACCAGGGATTACAAAGTGTGAGCTTTGGTCAGGTACGCAGTGTGCGCCTTAATGTCAATGTACGTGAGACCCATGCCATGTTGTTGGATGTTCTCTCCGGGCAACATGAGCAACATCAGGATTTGTTTAACAGCCAACGTCTGACATTCTCTGAAGCGCTGGCGAAGCTTTATCAGCGACTGAATCCTCAGATCGATATCGGACAACGCACACCGCAAACCGTGGGTGAAGAATTGCTCGACTACCGCAACTATCTGGAAATGGAAGTTGAAGTTAATCGCGGCTCTGATGGCTGGTTGCGTGCTGAAAGTGGCGCATTGTCTACCGGTGAAGCGATTGGTACCGGTATGTCGATTCTGGTGATGGTGATACAAAGTTGGGAAGAAGAATCCCGTCGACTTCGCGGTAAAGACATTTCACCGTGTCGCCTGCTGTTCCTTGATGAAGCCGCGCGTCTGGATGCTAAGTCGATTGCCACGCTGTTTGAACTGTGTGAACGGCTGGAGATGCAATTGATTATTGCCGCCCCAGAAAATATTAGCCCTGAAAAAGGAACGACCTATAAACTGGTCCGTAAAGTATTCCACAATACGGAACATGTGCATGTGGTCGGATTAAGGGGATTCTCAGCGGAACACTCAACGGAACACAATTTGACGGACAGGCAAGGGTGAGCATTTTTCGCTAAGCTACGTGGTTCAGTGAGTGGGGTAACCCCGGCCCACCAGGACGAGGCGCAGAGCGAAAGTAAGTAACGTGCACACTGGCAACTTGAAGTATGGCGAGTATAAGTGATATTAATCTATACTTGACTTGGTGTTGCGTTACAGGACGTTGGAAAGCGGGCGTATTACGATGAGTTTACTCAGTCCAGTGATGTGGATGAACACCTACCGCCAACGCCCGGGCAAGGTAAAAAAAGGCGGGTATAACCAATGGCATTTGCGCGGCAAGAAGCAAATGCCGTTTTTCGTTTGTATACTGATTACAATAAATAAGGCTCGACGGGTTCCCTTTCATTCCGTCTGGCATGACTTATGGAGCAGGGGATGTTGCTGGCAAATTTTTTTTCGTTGAAAAAAATGACACTGGCGTGTGTTGTCGCGTCCAGCTTCGTTCATATGTATAGCGCGTATGCCGACACAATCATGTCATCTGCGGCATTGTCCACCAGTAACGTAATGACCGCGAGGCAAAGTCAGGAACAAATTCTCGCGTCATTACCCTCGGGGGATAAGCCGTTTTATTTAAGTTCGCTGGCGACAATCTATGCCGCGCGTCAGATGCAGCCGGTGTGGCAAGAACGGACCGCAGTGCAGTATTTTCAACAACAACTGGCGGAAGTGGCTATCTCGGGCGTGCAGCCACAATTTACACAATGGGTAAAGCAACTGACTGATCCGGCAATTACCGGACTGGCCCGGGATATTGTGCTGTCGGATGCGATGCTCGGTTATTTGCAATTTGTGATTAGCGTGCCAACGCAGGGCGAAAATTGGTTATACAGTAATGTCCCTTATAAAATGACGGCGCCCGCGCTGGCAGTAATTAATCGCTGGCAATCGGCAGTCAATGCAGGTAAGCAGTCAGCCTTTGTTGCTTCTCTCATACCTCAGCATCCGCAATATGCCCGGATGCATGACGCGTTAAAAAAACAGTTAGCTGACAATCGGCCATGGCCACAACTTATTGACAAGCAGTCGTTACGCCCGGGACAAATAAGTCAGGATATCCCGGCGCTCCATGAGATTCTGCAACGTTCCGGGATGCTAAGTGATGGCTCTCCTGATGCGAAGCCGACAACCGATGTGGCGCTGATCGCAACGCAGCAGCCAGTCAGCGGCGATCCTCCGGTAGCAATCAGTCCTTCGGCCACCAATGTGGGCGATTTACCCACCAATACGCCTGAGGATCCTGGCAATGTGGCGCCAGCACAATCGGTGACCACCAGTGACAATGTTTATGATAGTGCTATGGTGGAAGCGGTAAAACGCTTCCAGCGCTGGCAAGGGCTGGAGTCTGATGGGGTTATTGGTGCGCGTACTCGCGAATGGTTGAATGCTTCCCCGCAAATACGCGCGTCATTGCTGGCACTGAATATCCAGCGTTTACGTTTGCTGCCTGATGATATGCACAACGGTATTATGGTGAACATCCCGAATTATTCGTTGATTTATTATGCCAATGGTGCAGAGATCCTGTCGTCGCGGGTCATTGTCGGGCGACCTGACCGCAAAACACCGTTGATGCGTAGCGCACTAAATAACGTGGTACTGAATCCACCGTGGAATGTTCCCACTACCCTGGTGCGACAGGATATTATCCCGAAGGTCAAACAAGATCCGACTTACCTCTATAAACATGGTTACACGTTGTATTCGGGCTGGAGCAGTGATGCCGAAGTTATCGATCCCGCCGTCATTGACTGGAGAATGGTGTCAGCGGCGTCATTTCCGTATCGCGTACGCCAGGCTCCGGGAGCCAGCAATTCCCTGGGCCGTTATAAATTTAATATGCCAAGTTCAGATGCAATCTATCTGCATGATACGCCAAACCATAATCTGTTCCAGAAAGACATCCGTGCATTGAGTTCCGGTTGTGTGCGGGTGAATAAAGCCGCTGATTTAGCGAATTTATTGTTGCAGGATGCGGGCTGGGATGGCATGCGTATTTCCGGCACGCTGAAGGAAGGCAATACCCGTTATGTTGCCATTCGTCATCGTATCCCGGTGAATCTCTATTATCTCACTGCATGGGTTGCTGATGATGGTAAGCCACAATTCAGAACAGATATTTACAATTATGATGCTACTGCGCGTTCCGGCGCCCAGGTGCAAATCAATGCGGAGAAATTACTGCTCTAGTTATTGATTATTAAATTACTCTTACTGGCCACGCGCTTGTGCGTGCGGCCAGTAAGATGAGTAAATAAACAACTATTTTCACAGACTGACACTTTCATGGGTTGACGTTATCTTATCTCGCGGTTAAGGTTCGGCTTTGTGTACTTTTTGCACGTATTTTGATTTTTTTCTTAGGTAAATGCACTTCATGGATAAATTTGATTCACAACGTCGGAAATTGCTGGCGCTGGGTGGGGCTATTATTAGTACCGCTTTGCTCCCCAGTCAGGCTTTTGCTTCTTTATCGACGTCACGCCCTCGCATACTGACCCTGAATAATCTCAACACAGGAGAAACACTTAAAACGGAATTTTTTAACGGGACTCGCTACGACAAGAACGAGCTGGCGCTGTTGAATCATTTTTTCCGCGATTATCGCGCAAATAAAGTCAAAAACATCGATCCGAAATTATTTGATCATCTCTATATTTTACAGGCCATGCTGGGAACGCGTAAGCCTGTACAACTGATCTCCGGCTATCGTACGCTGGCAACCAATAATCAACTGCGCGCGCGCAGTAAGGGTGTGGCGAAACACAGTTATCACACTTTGGGCCAGGCGATGGATTTTCATATTGACGGCATTTCGCTGAACAATATTCGCAAAGCCGCATTAAATATGCGCTCGGGTGGGGTAGGATATTACCCGGACAGTAATTTTGTGCATATTGATACGGGCCCGATAAGGCAATGGTAGGTCAGTCAGATAAACGCCGGCAGTGTGTCTTCGCCGGGTAACGGAGCATTATGGATTATCACATTATTCCCGTGACGGCATTCTCGCAGAACTGTTCGTTGATTTGGTGTTCAGAAACACGTCAGGCGGCGTTAGTGGATCCCGGCGGCGATGCGGAGCGGATTAAACATGCCGTAAGTCAGCAGAATGTGGATGTTGTGCAAATTTTGCTGACGCATGGCCATCTTGATCATGCTGGCGCAGCGGCTGAGATGGCGGCGCATTATGGTGTGCCGATTATTGGGCCGCAAAAGCGAGATGCATTTTGGCTGGAGGGTTTGCCGGCACAAAGTAAGATGTTTGGTTTAGCGACGTGCCCACCACTGACACCGGATCGCTGGCTTGAGGAGGGGGACCATGTCCAGTTAGGCCATGTGGACCTTGATGTCTTGCATTGTCCGGGTCATACGCCAGGTCATATTGTATTTTTTGATCGCGTCGGGCGCTTGTTGGTTTCCGGTGATGTCATTTTTAATGGTGGAGTGGGGCGCAGTGATTTCCCTCAGGGAAGCCATCACGACTTGATCAATTCCATCAGGGATAAATTATTGCCGCTGGGTGACGATGTGATGTTTATTCCTGGCCACGGGCCGATGTCTACACTTGGCCATGAACGCCTGACCAATCCCTTCCTGCAGTAAAAAAGTAAAAACGCAGCCCAAAAGGCTGCGTTTGCATACCCATTGCGAAGCTGTCTTTATGCCAGAACAGCGACAATGGCTTCACACAGTGGGGCCATGTTATCGGGTGTCATTCCGGCGACATTCACACGACCTGAGTTCACCGCATACACGCCGAATTCATCACGCAGGCGAATCACCTGATCTTTGTTTAGCCCGCTAAATGAGAACATGCCATTCTGCCTGATAATAAAACTAAAATCGCGATTGGCCCCTTTCTCTTGTAGCGTGTTGACGAACAACTGTCGCATGCGTTGAATGCGTTGGCGCATATCGGTCAGCTCTTGCTGCCAGATTGCCCGCAGCGCCTTGTTGCCCAAAATGGTTGCAACCACAGCGGCGCCGTGTGCTGGCGGATTAGAATAATTAGCGCGGATGGTGTATTTCACCTGGCTGAATGCGGTATCGCTGATCGCGGCATCGTTAGCCACCAGCGTAAATGCGCCGACACGTTCATTATAGAGGCCAAAGTTTTTCGAATAGGAGCTGGCGACGAGCAATTCTTTATGGCTGGCAACAAAAATACGCAGGCCTTCTGCATCCTCTTCCAGACCGCGCGCAAAGCCCTGATAGGCAAAATCGAACAGCGGCAGCCAGCCGCTGGCCAGCGATAATTCAGCCAATTGCGCCCATTGCTCTGCGGTTGGATCGATCCCGGTGGGATTGTGGCAGCAGCCGTGGAACAGCACGACATCGCCCGCTTTAGCGGCTTGCAGGCTGGCCAACATGCCGGCAAAATCCAGTTGATGATTTTCAGCATCATAATACGCGTATTCACACACTTCCAGTCCGGCGGCTTGAAAGACATTTTTATGATTCGGCCAGCTTGGATTGCTTACCCAGATACGTTTAGCGCCGGCTTGTGAGGCGAGAAAATCGGCCGCAACGCGCAATGCGCCTGTGCCGCCCGGGGTTTGCGCGGTACGTGCCCGTCCGGCGGTAATGACCGGGTTATCTTTACCAAACAGTAGCGCCTGAGTGCAACGGGCAAAGTCAGCCAGGCCATCAATGCTCAGGTAGTTTTTGCTGGTTTCGTTTTCCAGCAGGAATTGTTCTGCTTTTTTAACACTGGTCAATACGGGTGTATTGCCGGTTTCATCTTTGTAGACACCAATCCCAAGGTTGATTTTATTAGGGCGGTCATCGGCGCGGAAAAGATCGGCTAAGCCAAGAATAGGATCGGCAGGTGCCGCAATAATATGTTCAAACATGTCGGAGGTCCGTAAGCTTTATCTAAAGCAATATGAAGAATCAGGTTAACGCCAGAACACGCAAATGCCAACCGTTTGCGAGAAAAAGAACACCTGATCTCTACCCGCCATCTTTCACCCCGGCATTGGGTGGGTGTGCTATGCGATCCCCTTTCTTAGCATTCACGAAGATAGTGAGAATGCATACGCTTGCCATGGTGCTGCAAGATAAAATTTATTGGTTATGATGGCAATCAACAAAAACAAAAACGGGACCGAAGTCCCGTTTTATCGATTCACCCGAGCACGATACACGGCTCTGGTCGTACGATTAGAACTGATAAACCAGACCAACCGCTACGATATCGTCCGTGTTCAGACCCAGTGGATTGTCATCATTCAACTGGTTGATACGGTAATCTACGTAAGTAGACATATTTTTGTTGAAGTAATAGGTAGCGCCAACATCAATGTATTTGTACAGATCTGCATCACCGATACCTTCGATGTCTTTACCTTTGGACTGTACATAGGCCAGAGACGGACGCAGGCCGAAGTCAAACTGATACTGTGCGATCACTTCAAAGACTTGTGATTTATTCGCAAAGCCTTCATTGCCTGCAGCATCAGAAATGTAAGTTGCATTACGGGTTTCACCGTACAACGCGGCCAGGTAGACATTGTTAGCATCATATTTCAATGCAGTTGACCACTGCTGCGCTTTATCTCCGCGACCATAAGCGGCTGAATTCTGCAAGTTGGTGCGGTCACTTTCAGCATAAGCGCCTACGATAGCAACGCCGATCGGTGAAGTGTAAGTGGAGGAAAGACCCCAGCCATCACCATTCGCGCGCTGGATATCGCTACGTTCATTTTTGCCCTGATACTGTACAGCAAAGTCCCAACCGTCAACCAGACCGAAGAAGTTGGTGTTACGGTAGGTTGCTACGCCTGAAGTACGTCCAGCCATGAAGTTATCAGAATATCCTGAATCACCACCGAATTCTGGCATCATATCGGTCCAGCCGATAGCGTCATACACCACGCCGTAGTTACGGCCGTAGTCAAATGAACCGAGGTCGGCAAATTTCAAACCTGCGAAGCCCAGACGCGTTTTGTTACCAGACTGAGCGTCACTACCACCTTCAGTATGGTTGACCTGAACGTTGTATTCCCACTGACCGTAACCGGTCAACTGGTCAGTAATTTGTGTTTCACCCTTGAAACCAAAACGAATATAAGACTGATCACCATCAGAACCATCATCGTCAGAAAAATAGTGCAAACCGTCAACTTTACCGTAAAGATCAAGTTTGTTGCCGTCTTTATTATAGATTTCTGCTGCATTAGCCGCCCCGGCAGCTAACAGAGCAGGGATAACCACTGCCAGAATATTGCGCTTCATCATTTTATTACCCTCATTGGAGTTATTTGGACACCTGCCACTGCCGTCAATAATCCTTTACAGAACTATGAAGAGAGTTTGGTGTCTTTCTGTGTCTGCACGCATCTTTCCATTCCAGGCCGGCTAATTCTACTCCGAAAATGCTACTAATATAGTAATCTAGTATCAAAAAGAAACAATATGTAACAATTTGTAAAAATAACGGAACTTTGTGAGACAACTCATAATTTATAACAATAAAAAAAGGCCAACCTGGTTGACCTTGTTATATATATGAATTTCTTATGTTTAATGCTGAAAATCAGAAACTGGCATTGCGAGGTGTGCGTGGGAAGGGAATCACATCGCGTACGTTTTGTACTCCTGTCACATAGACAATTAAACGTTCGAACCCTAAGCCGAAACCTGAATGCGGCACTGTGCCATAGCGGCGCAAATCACGGTACCACCAATAATCTTCTTTTTTCAGGCCCATTTCATCAAGGCGTTTATCCAGAACATCAAGACGTTCTTCACGCTGCGAACCACCGATAATTTCACCAATACCAGGTGCTAATACATCCATGGCGGCAACGGTTTTTCCGTCATCATTCAAGCGCATATAGAAAGCTTTGATATCCTTCGGGTAGTTTTTAACCACTACCGGCGCTTTAAAATATTGCTCGGCCAGATAACGTTCATGTTCAGACGAGAGATCGATGCCCCAGCTAACTGGATTTTCGAATTTCTGTGGACAGGCCAACAGAATCTTGATTGCGTCGGTATAATCCACCTGAGCAAAATCAGTTGTGACAAATTTTTCGAGGCGGGAAATCGCTTCTTTGTCTACGCGTTCAGCAAAGAAGGCCATATCATCGGCCCGTTCTTTCAGTACGGCGGTAAAGACATACTTCAGCATTGCTTCTGCGAGACCGGCAATATCATCCAGGCTGGCGAAAGCCACTTCGGGTTCCAGCATCCAGAATTCTGCCAGATGACGGCTGGTATTGGAGTTTTCAGCACGGAACGTGGGGCCAAACGTATAGACTTTTGAAAGTGCGCAGGCGTAGGTTTCACCATTCAACTGGCCGGATACTGTCAGAAACGCTTCTTTACCGAAGAAATCCTGATTGAAATCCACGTGCCCCTGAGGATCTCGCGGCAGATTTTCCATATCCAGGGTGGAAACACGGAACATTTCACCGGCGCCTTCCGTATCAGACGCGGTAATCAGTGGGGTGGAAACCCAGAAATAGCCATGCTCATGGAAGAATCGATGCAGTGCTTGTGCCAGTGTATGACGCACACGGGCCACGGCGCCAATCAGATTGGTCCGGGGGCGCAAGTGCGCAACGTCACGCAGATATTCGATGCTGTGACGTTTGGCCGCCATTGGGTAGGTATCCGGATCGTCCACCCAGCCAACAACCTTAACGGCGCTGGCCTGAATTTCATAGTTCTGGCCTTCTCCCGGCGACTCCACCACGTTGCCGGTCACGATTACCGAACAACCGGTTGTCAGGCGTAACACGTCACTTTGGTAATTATGCAGAGAATGATTGACCACAGCCTGAACGGGATTAAAGCAGGAACCGTCATAAACAGCGACAAAGGAAATACCGGCTTTTGAATCTCTTCGGGTACGGACCCAGCCCTGTACGGTGACTTCACTCCCCACCGCGACATGGCCGTGCAGTACATCCGCAACAGGCGCTATGCTCATAACAATCTCTCTTTCTTTAATAAATGCGAAAATTAAAAACAGGTCCCGGAATTGGGGTACCGCTATGTTACTTGCCGTCCGTCAGGACACAAGTAGAATTAGCGGGAGCGGGTGAGATTTCTTGACATTTTATCAGTGAGGGGCGAAGAACTTCGCCCCATGGCGACGCTAGCTGGCTTTTTTCACTAGCGGCAGATCGAACGCTTTACGCAGGGCGCGCACAAACGCTTTATCCTGACAGATGGTTTTTCCTGGGCTATCAGACAATTTAGCCACCGGTTTGCCGTTGCATTCAACCAGCTTAATAACAATATTCAGCGGTTTGACGTGCGGAATATCGCAGGTAAGGCGCGTACCGATGCCAAAAATCACATTGGCGCGCTGGCCAAAGTGACGGTAAAGCGCTACGGCTTTCTCCAGGTCAAGGTTGTCGGAGAACACCAGCGTTTTGGTCAGCGGGTCAATCCCCAGTTTTTCATAATGGGCGATTGCTTTTTCTCCCCATTCCACCGGATCGCCAGAATCATGGCGCAACCCCTGATAGCGGCTGGCAAAATTGATGCCGAAATCGCGCAAAAAGGCATCCATGGTGATGCAATCCGTCAGTGCAATGCCCAACTGTTCGTCATATTCATCCAGCCATGCCTGCAATGCCGCGCGTTGGCTGTTTGCCAGCACCGGGCTGATTTGCTGATGCGCCTGAAACCACTCATGCGCCTGGGTGCCAACCGGTGCAATGTCCAACCGGCGGGCGATATCGTAATTACTTGACCCCACCAGCCAGGGGAACTCCTGTTGTAAGGTCTGAACGATAGCAAACTGCACCTCATGCGAAAAACGTCGACGAGTACCGAAATCCATCAGTTTAAAACGGGACAAATCCATATCGGCGGTGGCGTGCCTGAAGTCCCGCAACTTGCGATGTAACTGGTCAATGGCCATCGCGGTCGTTACCTGAGGTGAACGGTGGCGATGTACCACTTCGCTGATTAATGCCAGCAGAGGCACTTCCCACATAATCACTTCACGCCATGGGCCGCTAATCCGAATATCCAGTTTTACGTCGTGATTGCGCACCCGAACCTGGGACGGGTCATAACGGAAGGTTGTCAGCCAGTCGAGGTAGTTTGCGGTAAAAAAAGGCAGACTGGTCAGATAAAGATACTCTTCATCACGCAGCGCCAGTGACTGCATCAGCGAAATTTCATGCGTAATTTCATCCGCATAAATTCCTAACAAATCGTCGCCCCGGCAACGAAACTCCGCCGCAACAGTTACATCATAATAACGATGAAACACAGCTTGCTGCATGTGAAGCTTATAAGCATCGGTATCAAGCAGCGTGGTTAATATCGGGGAAGCGTGTCGTGTCATGGTGCGTTTCAGCATCCTCTCGCGCGGAGCGTTTCCATAAAATGGTATAAAAACCGTAAAGATGCAGGAGTATAACCTGATTACTTATTTATTGAAGCTGATCACACCACAATTCACGGCCTCAGGTCGAGGATAAAATGTGCCATTGTTAATAACTTGTATTAATTAATGTCTCTGGCGGCGATTCGTCCTGGCAAGCTGTCGGCAACAAGGATAAACTTTAGACGATTAATTTACTGTGGATGTGAGAAGGGACAGATGACGCAACTGCCAGAAGTGAAATATCGCCATGACTATCGGGCGCCTGATTACACGATTACCGACATTGATTTGACCTTTGATCTTGATGCCAGCAATACGCGAGTGACGGCCATTAGCCGGGTGAAACGTCTGGGTGACCCGAATGCCGCCTTACGCCTCGACGGTGAAGACCTCACGCTGGTTTCGCTCGACGTGGATGGTCAGCCCTGGCATCATTATCAGTGGGTCGACGAGGCGCTATGCCTGACCCAGTTACCCGATACGTTTACACTGAAAATTGTTAATGATATTCATCCGAATAAAAATACGGCGTTAGAAGGGCTTTATCAGTCTGGCGAAGCGCTGTGCACGCAATGCGAAGCTGAAGGTTTCCGCCATATTACCTGGTATCTTGATCGACCGGATGTTCTGGCGCGTTTTACCACGACGATTATCGCTGATCGTGGGCGCTATCCTTTCCTGCTATCTAATGGTAACCGGCTTGACCACGGTGAACTGGATGGCGATCGCCACTGGATGAAGTGGCAGGATCCGTTTCCGAAACCTTGCTATCTGTTTGCTCTGGTAGCGGGGGATTTTGATGTACTGCACGACAGTTTCAACACCCGCTCTGGTCGCGACGTGGCGCTGGAAATCTATGTTGATCGCGGCAATCTTGATCGTGCCGGCTGGGCGATGACATCCCTGAAAAACAGTATGAAGTGGGATGAAACACGCTTTGGCCTTGAATACGACCTTGATATTTTTATGATCGTCGCCGTTGATTTCTTCAATATGGGGGCGATGGAAAATAAAGGACTGAATGTCTTTAATTCTAAATACGTGCTGGCAAAAGCGGAAACCGCCACCGATAAAGATTATCTGGGTATTGAGGCGGTGATTGGTCACGAATATTTCCATAACTGGACCGGAAACCGCGTGACTTGCCGCGACTGGTTCCAGCTAAGCCTGAAAGAGGGGTTAACGGTATTTCGTGATCAGGAGTTCAGTTCCGACCTTGGTTCCCGGGCGGTAAATCGTATTGATAATGTTCGTGTGGTGCGCAGTGCGCAGTTTGCCGAAGACGCCAGCCCGATGGCTCATCCTATTCGTCCTGATCAGGTGGTTGAGATTAATAATTTTTACACCCTGACGGTGTACGAAAAAGGCGCGGAAGTGATCCGTATGATGCATACGTTGCTGGGTGAAGCGAATTTCCAGAAAGGGATGCAGCTCTATTTCGAACGTCATGACGGCAGTGCGGCAACCTGTGATGATTTCGTGCAGGCAATGGAAGATGCCTCAAATGTTGACTTGTCACAGTTCCGTCGTTGGTACAGCCAGTCGGGTACCCCGGTGCTGTCAATACGGGATGATTATAATGCGGAACGTGAACAGTACACCTTGTCGATCACTCAGATGACGCCGCTGACCGCTGATCAAAAGGAGAAATTACCGCTTCACATTCCGCTGGATATTGAATTGTATGATGCACAGGGCAAGGTGATCCCGTTGCAATACCAGGGCCATCAGGTCCATAACGTGTTGAATGTTACCGAGGCATCGCAGACGTTTGTCTTCGATAAGGTTTATTTCCAGCCCGTACCGTCATTCCTGCGTGAGTTCTCGGCGCCCGTAAAGCTTGATTATCAATGGAGTGATGCCCAGCTCACCTTCCTGATGCGCCATGCACGTAATGATTTTGCGCGCTGGGATGCAGCGCAAAGCTTGCTGGCAACCTGGATTCGACTGAATGTCACACGTTATCAACAAGGGCAGGCGTTATCATTACCCCGGCATGTTGCGGATGCGTTTCGTGCGGTATTGCTGGATGAGAACAGCGATCCTGCACTGATGGCATTGATCCTGACATTGCCGAGTGAGAATGAAATGGCCGAATTGTTCCCGCTGATCGATCCACAAGCCAATGCGGCGGTACGTGATGCGCTGATGCGCACGCTAGCGACGGAACTGGCGGATGAATGGCTGGCCGTGTACCGCGTTAATCAACGCCGTGAATATCATGTCGAGCATGCTGAAATCGGGAAACGCGCACTGAAAAATCTGTGCCTGAACTATCTGGCTTACGGTGATAAACACCAGGCGGATCAATTAGTGAAGACTCAGTACCAACAGGCGACAAACATGACTGACACGCTGGCCGCGCTTTCTGCCGCTGTGGCTGCGCAGTTACCGTGCCATGATGTTTTACTGGCAGATTATGATGAACGCTGGCATCAGGATGGGCTGGTCATGGATAAATGGTTTATCCTGCAAGCCACCAGCCCGGCGGCGGATGTATTAACACGGGTGCGTACCTTACTGAAACATCGTTCCTTCAGCATGGGTAATCCAAATCGCATTCGTTCGTTGATTGGTGCTTTTGTTTCGTCTAATCCTTCGGCTTTCCATGCGAAAGATGGCAGCGGTTATCAGTTCCTGGTCGAAATGCTGACTGATCTTAATCGCCGTAACCCACAGGTTGCTGCGCGAATGATTGAGCCATTGATTCGCCTGAAACGTTATGATAGCGGACGTCAGGATTTAATGCGCAAAGCACTGGAACAACTGAAAGGGCTGGATAATCTCTCTGGCGATCTGTATGAGAAGATCACCAAAGCGCTGAATGCCTGAGCAGAACACGCAGCGGGTAACACCGCTGCGTGTTATCCGTCGGTACCGGCATTATTGCCGGGCATAGCGTTTTGTTTGCTCCGCTTCGCTGCGTTTCATTACTCGATCCAGCACCGCGGCTTCCAGCTCAGCCAGACGTGCGGAACCTCGACGACGTGGACGCGGCAAATCAACCAGTAAATCCAGGCCAATTTTCCCTTCTTCAATTAACAGAACACGATCAGCCATCATCACGGCTTCACTGACATCATGCGTCACCAGTAGTACCGTGAAATGATGTTGTTGCCATAAAGATTCGATTAACCCCTGCATTTCAATGCGTGTTAATGCATCAAGCGCCCCGAGAGGCTCATCCAGCAGCAGCAAGCCGGGACGATGGATCAATGCTCTCGCCAGCGCTACACGCTGTTTCTGCCCTCCGGATAACGCCGCAGGCCAGTCATTCGCGCGGTCAGCCAGGCCAACTGCATCAAGCGCCTGCAGTGCCGCTGTACGCCATTCACGTCCACGCAGGCCGAGTCCCACATTATTGATAACACTTTTCCACGGTAGCAGACGCGCATCCTGAAACATTAAACGCGTATCTTCACGCACATCCTGTAAGGGTGTATTTCCTGCCAGCAACTCGCCGTTATTGGCGGTTTCCAGACCCGCGAGCAGGCGCAACAGTGTGCTTTTACCACAGCCGCTGCGGCCAACTAACGCCACAAATTGCCCGGAAGGAATACGTAAATTGATATCGTTGAGGATGGTGCGCCCGCTATATTGCTTACTGATATGGTTAATCACCAGCGGTGTACCGGCATTGAGACGCGCGGCAGAGAGCGGTAAGTCACTCATGCATTTTCCTCTTGCAGTTGATATGCCGGATGCCAGCGTAACCAGATACGTTCGAGGAACAGCGCACTGACATCGGCCAGTTTTCCGAGCAAGGCATAAAGAATGATCGCCACCACGACCACATCGGTTTGCAGAAATTCGCGGGCGTTCATCGCCAGATAGCCAATGCCGGAGTTAGCTGAAATGGTTTCCGCCACAATCAGGGTTAGCCACATCAGCCCGAGGGCAAAACGGACACCCACCATAATGGAGGGCAACGCGCCAGGCAGAATCACCTGAATGAACAAATTCCAACCGGAAAGGCCATAACTTCGCGCCATTTCGACCAGACCACGATCAATATTGCGGATACCATGATAGGTATTGAGATAAATCGGGAATAAGGTCCCCAGCGAAACCAAAAAGATTTTCGCTGCCTCATCAATACCAAACCATAAAATGACGAGTGGAATTAAAGCCAGGTGCGGTATGTTGCGTAGCATCTGGACAGAGGTATCCAGTAAACGTTCTCCCCAGCGCGACATGCCGGTAATCAGCCCCAGCACTAATCCTATTGACCCGCCAATGCTGAAGCCAACCAGCGCACGCCAACTGCTGATCGCCAGATGTTGCCACAGTTCGCCGCTGGCGGAGAGGCGCCAGAAGGTAATCACAATATTTTCCGGGGAAGGCAAAATGCGCGTGGATAACCAGCCCGTCATGGAGGACAGTTGCCAGATAACCACCAGCAATAACGGCAGTAACCAGGGCGCGAGTTGGTGAGCAACCCAACTCTTTTGCTTACTCATCATGGAATCCTTAATTCAGTGGCATGTTGACCGTGGTGTATCTTGTCGCTCTTCTTGTCAGTACCAGGGCATGCAACGGGTGTCATTTCTTTATCAATCCGGGCTTCTTTATACGGCGGAGGTCAGCGATTGGTGATGGCGAGAAAGGGCGCGATAAAACGTATCCAAAGCCTCATCAATGCGGGCGGCAAGAACCTGACTCAATTCAGGCTGACGATCGTAATGGGTGATTTGAGCGTCTTCTGCGAACACGCCATGCAACACCTCTTGCGCCTTTAGCGCATTAAGTACTGGCTTGAGTGCATAATCGACCGCCAGCATATGGGCGACAGTGCCGCCAGTGGCCAGTGGCAGCACGACTTTGTGCTCCAGGGCGCGTTCAGGCAGAAGATCGAGTAAGGTTTTTAAGGCCCCCGAAAAGGATGCTTTGTAGACCGGTGTGGCGACAATCACGCCATCCGCATTTTCAAGGTCTGCTTTTAGCGCCAGCAATGCGGGTGAATCAAAGCGGGCATACAGCAAATCTTCAGGCTGGAAATTATGCAGGTTCCAGGGACTAACCGCCACGCCACGTCGTTCCAGTGCCGCCTGGCAAACGGTTAACAGCGCCGTAGAACGTGAAGGAAAGCGTGGGCTTCCCGCCAGTGTAATCACGTGCATAACCTCTCCTTATAACCAAAAGTTATTGATTAAACGTAATTGAGAACGAATGTCTGTATCCTGACAGAGCTTGTCGGCGTGCTTAAATGATTTATTCGGGAAATCAAAGATGCTTTTACGATATGGTGAGGATAAAGACGACAAAGCGGTGAGATCGTCGGGCTAATTTCACCGCATTGCTGCTAAATCCTACCTTTTGGTGGTGTTATATTGGATAATCTTGCCCTGACTTGCCCGCGGGATTTCAGGAGAGTACATGTATTACCCCCTCATTCGTAACGTGCTGTTTCAGCTCGGTCCAGAGCATGCCCATGATCTAACCTTGCAACAATTACGGCGAATCAATGGCACGCCATTCGCTGCACTGGTGCGCCAGCGATTGCCGACACGCCCGGTGAAGTGTATGGGACTCACCTTTAAAAATGCCTTAGGCCTGGCCGCCGGGCTGGATAAAAATGGTGAATGCATTGATATCTTTGGCGCGCTGGGTTTTGGTTTTGTTGAAATAGGGACGGTAACGCCGCGTGCGCAACCCGGTAATGACAAGCCACGCATGTTTCGTATCATCGAAGCCGAAGGGATTATTAATCGCATGGGATTCAATAACCTGGGTGTTGATTACCTGGTTGAAAACGTTAAAAAATCACGTTTTGATGGCATTCTGGGGATTAACATCGGTAAAAATAAAGATACAGCGCTTGAGCGGGGAAAGGAGGATTATTTAATTTGTATGGAGAAGGTTTACCCTTATGCCGATTATATTGCGATCAATATTTCCTCACCGAATACGCCAGGATTACGCACATTGCAATATGGTGAAGCATTAGATGATCTTCTTGCTGCGATTAAAATAAAGCAAAAAGATCTGGAAAAAACGCATGCGAAATATGTACCTCTGGCAGTAAAGATCGCGCCGGATCTTTCTGAAGAAGAGGTGATCCAAATTGCTGACAGCCTGGTGCGTTATGATATTGATGGTGTGATTGCCACCAATACGACACTTGATCGTTCGCTGGTGGGTGGATTAAAAAACAGCAATGAGGTAGGTGGCTTAAGCGGACGTCCGCTGCAATTACGCAGTACCGAGGTGATCCGTCGTTTAGCGCAGGAACTGCAGGGGCGTATCCCGATTATCGGTGTGGGCGGCATTGACTCACTCATTTCTGCCCGGGAAAAAATTGCTGCCGGAGCGATGCTGGTACAAATATATTCGGGTTTTATCTACAAAGGCCCGCCACTGATTAAAGAAATTGTGACTCATCTCTAAGCCATTTTTGAGCTAAATTCGCCAGGGGCTTTATTTATGCCTTTGGCTCGTTTATATTTTGTCCCAGTCTCATTATTTAAACTGTTCGTTTCGGTCGCCGTTTTATTTGTTGTCGAAGCAACGGGGTTAAAAAAGAATACCGACAGTGCATTAGTAACAAAATATTATAGGGCAGACGATGAGAATTAAACCTGACGATAACTGGCGTTGGTTTTTCGATAAAGAGCATGATCGTATGATGCTTGATTTAGCGGATGGCATGCTGTTTCGCTCACGCTTTTCGCGCAAGATGTTAACGCCAGATGCCTTTGATGAATCAGGGTTTTGTGTTGATGATGCGGCACTTTTCTTCACTTTTGACGAGAAATGCCGTCAGTTCGGGCTTTCTGTCGATCAGCGTGCGGAACTGGTGCTTAATGCTCTGGTGGCAACCCGTTTTCTCAAGCCATTGATGCCAAAAAGCTGGCATTTTGAGAGCACGCATCAGGCTGACTGGCGACCGGGAGAAGGCGATATAGCCGCAGTAAAATTGTGTGAAAGCGGCGAGTATGCGCGTTTGCTGGTGGTGGAAAGTGGCGAAAATGCCGCGTTATGCTTGTTGGCGCAGGCACAACTTATGCTGGCAGGTAAAAATATGGTTCTGGGCGATGCCATTAAAGTGATGCATGATCGCCTGTTACCGCAGGTTAACCCGGATTCAGTGCTTTTCGATCAGGCCGTTTAAACGCCGGTATTCCCGGCGTGATTGCCCCAGGTACTGACGAGAAGACCACCCGCCAGAATGACGTCACCTCTGCGCGTTATTCACTGGACCCACGCCACCAGCCAGCCGTCTGCTGCCACTGCTGTGTGTGGCAGCGACAGCAACCCATTTACCCGAATCATTCCGCGATTACCTGCAATTTTGTGATTACCTGCAATTTGCTGGTTCGTCATTCATGCATATACACCGACTAAAAAAATGAAAAGACGCTAACTTTATGACATGCGTCGGCGATTAGTTATAATGCGCAACAATTTTCTCAGGACAGTAAGTGACGATATGAATTCTCTGTTTGCCAGTACGGCGCGTGGGCTTGAAGAGCTGTTAAAAAGTGAGCTGGAGGCGCTGGGCGCGTCCGGTCTGCAGGTCGTCCAGGGCGGCGTACATTATCAGGGAGATGATCGTCTGCTGTATCAGAGCCTGATGTGGAGCCGCCTGGCTTCACGTATCCTGTTGCCGCTGAGCGAGTGCGCGGTATACAGTGATCTGGATCTTTATCTTGGCGCGCAGGCGATTGACTGGACGGCGATGTTCGATAGCGATAAAACGTTTGCCGTGCATTTTAGCGGCACGAATGAGGCTATTCGCAACAGCCAGTTTGGCGCGCTGAAAGTGAAAGACGCGATTGTCGATAGCTTTACCCGTAAAAACTTGTCACGTCCGAATGTCGACCGCGAACAACCGGATATCCGCATCAATGTCTGGTTAAACAAAGATAAAGCCAGTATCGCGCTGGATCTGAGTGGTGAAGGTTTACATCAACGTGGTTACCGCGAACAAGCCGGGCAGGCGCCGCTGAAAGAAAACCTCGCGGCGGCGATTGTCATGCGCTCGGGCTGGCAACCGAATACGGCACTGCTCGATCCTATGTGTGGTTCGGGTACCTTGCTGATTGAAGCCGCGCTGATCGCCAGTGATCGTGCACCGGGACTGCAGCGCCGCCATTGGGGTTTTTCTGGCTGGAAAAACCATGATGAGGCTTTATGGCGTGATATTAGCCGTGAAGCACAACAACGCGCCAGTCGTGGCTTGCAAGAGACGCACGCGCATTTCTTTGGTTACGACAATGATTCGCGCATACTGAAAAGCGCACAAGCAAATGCGCGCCGTGCAGGCATTACGCCACTGATGACATTTGCTGTACAGGATGTCGCGCAATTGAGTAATCCGCTTCCGCAGGGGCCGACAGGTACTGTGCTAAGTAACCCGCCTTATGGCGAGCGCCTGGCGAATGAACCTGCACTCGTTGCTTTGCACAGCCAACTTGGGCGCATGATGAAAACTCATTTTGCTGGCTGGAATTTGTCGTTGTTCAGTGCATCGCCCGAATTGCTGAGTTGTTTACAATTGCGTGCTGATCGCCAGTTCAAGGCCAAAAATGGTCCCCTTGATTGTGTACAAAAAAATTATCAACTGGCGACCAGTCAGGTGGCTATTCCTGACGGAGAAATTGCAGAAGAGTACGCGAACCGTTTACGCAAGAATCTAAAAAAACTGAATAAATGGGCGCGCCAGGAGGGCGTTGACTGCTATCGGCTGTATGATGCTGATCTGCCCAATTATAATGTGGCGGTGGATCGTTATGGCGAATGGGTGGTGGTGCAGGAATACGCGCCGCCAAAAACTATTGATGCCAACAAAGCACGTCAGCGGTTGTTTGATGTGATTGCTGCGACGTTAAGTGTGCTCGAATTGCCGACGAACCGTCTGGTGCTGAAGACCCGCGAGCGACAAAAAGGCAACAATCAGTACCAGAAACTGGCTGAAAAGGGCGAGTTTTTCATGGTGTCTGAATATACGGCACGTTTATGGGTTAATCTGACGGATTATCTTGATACCGGTTTGTTCCCTGACCACCGTATTGCGCGCAAAATGTTAGGCCAAATGAGTAACGGAAAAGACTTTCTCAACCTGTTTGCCTATACCGGGAGCGCCAGTGTACATGCGGGGTTGGGGGGCGCACGTAGCACCACGACGGTTGATATGTCACGAACCTATCTGGAATGGGCCGAGCGCAATATGCGTCTGAACGGATTAACGGGGCGGCAGCATCGGTTATTACAGGCTGATTGTCTGAGCTGGCTGCGTGACAGCAATGAACAGTTTGATCTGATTTTTGTCGATCCGCCGACATTCTCTAACTCCAAACGTATGGAAGAGAGCTTTGATATCCAGCGTGATCATCTTGATCTGATAAAAAACCTGAAACGGTTATTACGTAAAGGCGGTACGATCATGTTCTCCAACAACAAACGTGGTTTTAAGATGGATCACGAGGGGCTGCAGGATCTGGCTCTGCTGGCGCAAGATATTACCACCAAAACGCAATCGCAGGATTTCATCCGCAATCGCCAAATTCATAACTGCTGGCTGATTACTCACGCCGGTAAGGAATAAAGTTTTATGTCATTGATCAGTATTCATGGTGCATACCTTTCTTTTAGCGATGCGCCGTTGTTGGATAGCACCGAATTACACATTGAAGAGAATGAGCGCGTTTGCCTGGTGGGGCGTAATGGCGCGGGCAAATCGACATTAATGAAAATCATTAATGGCGAACTACCGTTGGATGACGGACGCATTATTTATGAGCAGGATCTGATGGTGGCTCGCCTGCAACAGGATCCACCGCGCAATGTCACCGGATCGGTTTACGATTTTGTTGCCGAAGGCGTTGAAGAACAAGCCGGACATTTAAAAGCCTATCATGCGATTACCCATCAGGTAATGAATGATCCGAGCGAAAAAAACCTTAGCGAGATGGCGCGCTTGCAGGCGATACTTGATCACCAAAACCTGTGGCAACTCGACAGTCGTATCCATGATGTGTTGCAACAAATTGGCTTACCGGCGGATGAATTGCTGTCATCACTTTCTGGTGGCTGGTTACGTAAGGCGGCATTAGGGCGTGCTCTGGTGAGTAACCCTCGGGTACTGTTGCTGGATGAACCGACCAATCACCTCGATATCGACACCATCGACTGGCTGGAAAATTTCCTGAAAACCTTTCAGGGAAGTATTGTCTTTATCTCGCATGATCGCTCGTTTATTCGCAATATGGCGACGCGTATTGTTGACCTTGACCGCGGTAAATTAGTTTCCTGGCCTGGCGATTACGATCAATATCTGCTGGGTAAAGAGGAAGCGCTGCGGGTGGAAGAGATGCAGAACGCCGAGTTTGATCGCAAACTGGCGCAGGAAGAAGTCTGGATCCGTCAGGGAATCAAAGCGCGACGGACCCGTAATGAAGGGCGAGTTCGGGCGCTGAAAGCCTTACGCCATGAACGATCTGAACGGCGCGAGGTGATGGGAAACGCCAACATGCAGGTGGAGGAAGCCTCCCGATCCGGCAAGATCGTCTTTGAACTGGAAAATATCAATTACAGTGTGGGGGGAAAGCCGCTGATCAAAGATTTCTCCGTTCAGGTCCAGCGAGGCGACAATATTGCGCTGGTGGGGCCGAATGGCTGTGGTAAAACGACGCTACTAAAATTGATGCTGGGTCAGTTGCAAGCCGACAGTGGTCGTGTTCATGTTGGTACTAAGTTGGAAGTGGCCTATTTTGATCAACATCGTGCTGAACTGGATCCTGACCGCACCGTGATGGATAACCTGGCAGAAGGCAAGCAGGAAGTGATGGTGAATGGCAAGCCGCGCCATGTACTGGGTTATCTGCAGGACTTTCTGTTTCATCCGAAACGCGCCATGACACCGGTACGCGCATTATCAGGGGGAGAACGTAACCGATTATTATTGGCCCGATTGTTTCTGAAGCCCAGTAATCTTCTGATTCTCGATGAACCGACAAATGACCTTGATGTCGAAACACTCGAATTACTGGAGGAACTGATCGACAGCTACCAGGGGACGGTGCTTCTGGTGAGTCATGACCGTCAGTTTGTTGACAATACTGTTACCGAGTGCTGGATTTTTGACGGTAATGGCGAGATTGGCCGCTTCGTCGGCGGGTATCATGATGCACAACAGCAACGGGCCGCGTTTAAACAAACGCGAAACACACCGGCTAATCCTGCAATGCTATCAGATCCAAAAAGTGCTAAAAAAGAAGCGACCAGGCGGACGGCAACCAAATTAAGTTATAACCTGCAACAAGAACTGGAAGGGTTACCGCAAAAACTGGAAGCGCTGGAGGCGCAAATTGGCGAACTACAGGCCCAGGTAGGCGATGAGAATTTTTTCAGACAACCGCATGAAAAAACGCAGCCAATACTTGATGCGTTGACCCACGCGGAGCAGGCGCTGGAAAGCGCTTTTGCGCGCTGGGAGCACCTTGAATCCCTGAAAAACGGATCCTGATACTAGCGAGGAAAGGGTATGTGTTCGTCGGACCATGCGCATAACTGGATGCTTTGTCCAAAATGTGACCTGATGACGCGGTTGCCAGTGATTGCGGCAGGCACTAAAGCAACGTGTCCACGATGCCATGCCACGTTAGTGACTCACTGGGCGGAGCCGCGTAAGCGTCCGACAGCTTATGCGCTGGCTGCACTGTTTATGTTATTGCTGGCGAATTTGTTCCCTTTCGTCAACATGCGCGTCGCGGGCCTCACCAGCGAAATTACGCTAATGGCTATCCCACAGGCGATGCTTTCTGAGGATTACACCAGCCTCGCCACGCTGTTTTTAGTGTTTGTACAAGGTGTGCCGGCATTTTGTATGATAGCGATCCTGCTATTAGTCAACCGGGTGCGTATGCCGGCAAGGCTACGTCGCAATCTGGCCCGCGTGTTGTTTCAACTGAGAAGCTGGGGCATGGCGGAGATCTTTATGGCTGGGGTATTAGTCAGTTTTGTCAAACTGATGGCTTATGGCGATATCGGCATTGGCAGTAGCTTTATTCCATGGTGCCTGTTTTGTGTGATGCAATTGCGCGCGTTTCAGTGTGTCGATCGACGCTGGTTATGGCAACGTGTCGCGCCGATGCCGCTATTGCCGATCAAACCAGTAGCAGGCGAGGGCGGCCTGAAACAAGGTGTGCGCTCCTGTCATTGTTGCACCGCTATTTTACCGAGCGGGCAATTCAAGTGTCCTCGTTGTGGAACCGGCGGGCATGCACGTCGTAAAAACAGCATACAATTAACTCTGGCGCTTCTGATAACCTCGCTGCTGCTCTATATTCCGGCCAACTTACTGCCGATTATGATTACGGAAGCGCTGGGGAGTAAGTACAGCTCTAATATCATGGCGGGGGTGATTTTACTCTGGGGAGATGGCTCTTACCCTGTCGCGCTGATTATCTTTATCGCCAGCATTATGGTGCCTTCACTGAAGATGCTGGCTATTGCCTGGCTATGCTGGGATGCGAAAGGCTATGGCAAACACGATGGTGAAAAAATGCACCTCATTTATGAAGTTGTCGAATTTGTTGGGCGTTGGTCAATGATTGACGTATTTGTCATTGCTGTACTCTCCGCACTGGTGCGGATGGGGCGATTAATGAGTATTTATCCGGCTATCGGCGCATCGTTATTCGCCCTGGTGGTTATTCTCACCATGTTTTCCGCCATGGCCTTTGATCCGCGGCTGACCTGGGATCGTGTACGAAAGAATAGTTTGAAGGAGCCGAGCGTTGACGGACAATAATCATGGCATCGCCAAAGTTGATCAGATTAAGCGCTGGTCTCCGGTTTGGATCATCCCGATAGTTACGGTCTTAATTGGCGCATGGATCCTGTTTTATCATTTCAGCCATCAGGGCGCGGAAATTACGCTGATTACCACTAACGCCGAAGGTATTGAAGGTGGTAAAACCACAATTAAAAGCCGTAGTGTGGATGTTGGCGTGGTAGAGAGCGCGCTCCTGACCGATGATTTACTGCATGTTGAAATTAAAGCGCGTCTGAATTCCGGCATGGAAAAATTGCTGCAAAAAGACAGTGTCTTTTGGGTGGTTAAACCGCAGATTGGCCGTGAGGGCGTGACGGGGTTAGGCACGCTGCTTTCCGGCGCCTACATTGAACTGCAACCGGGGACGAAAGGCGGAGAACGCGAAAGTTTTCCCTTGCTTGATTCGCCGCCGTTAGCGCCGCCCGACGCCAGGGGGGTTCGTATCGTGCTTGACAGCGACAAAGCCGGTCAACTGAACCCGGGTGACCCGGTATTGTTTCGTGGATATCGTGTTGGCTCGGTAGAAACCAGTAATTTCGATACCGGTAAACGTGCGATGCGTTATCAGTTATTTGTTGCCGCACCTTATGATCGCCTGATCACCACTAATGTTCGATTCTGGAAAGACAGCGGTATTGCGGTAGATATGTCGGCATCGGGTATGCGGGTGGAAATGGGTTCTCTGGCCACATTATTTAGCGGTGGGGTCAGTTTTGATGTGCCGGAGGGCAGGGATTTAGGTAAGCCAGCCGAAAATAAGGCGGAATATCGCCTGTTTGATGATCAACGCAGTATTCAGGATTCACTTTACAACGATCATGTTGATTTTCTGATGTTCTTTAATGACTCGATTCGTGGATTGCAACCCGGCGCCCCCGTCGAGTTTCGCGGTATCCGTCTTGGGTCCGTGGCGGAAGCTCCTTATCTTGTTCCTGGTATTAATCAGGCGCTGAATACGGATTACCGTATTCCTGTCTTGATTCGCATTGAACCGGATCGGTTTATCAGTCGATTGGGCGGTGATTTTAATCTTGAGCAACATTTGCAGCAGGGGAAAAAACATGGCCTGCGTGCTTCGCTGAAAACCGGCAATATTCTTTCTGGCTCCTTGTATGTTGATCTTGATTTTTATGACAATCCTCCGCCTTATAAAGGGCCGGCCAGTTTGGCGGGTTATGAAATCATCCCAACGGTCAGTGGCGGGTTGAGTCAGATCCAGCAAAAACTCATGGCTGCACTGGATAAAATTAATCAGTTGCCGCTCAATCCGATGATTAATGAAGCGACCGGCACATTGAAAGAAAGTCAGTTGACGATGCGAGAATTGCAAAAAACGCTGAATAATCTCAATCAAATAGTCTCCAGTCCGTCGATGCAGCAATTGCCACAAGATACACAGCAAACATTACGTGAACTAAACCGAAGTATGAAAGGCTTCCAGCCTGGATCTCCGGCATATAACAAGATGATTGGTGATATGCAGCGTCTTGACCAGGTGTTACGTGAACTGCAGCCGGTGTTGAAGACGCTGAACAGTAAGAGTAATGCGTTGGTTTTTGAAGCGAAACCCGGACAAGATCCACAGCCAAAGAGGGCTCAACAATGATGAAATGGATCCCTGTACTACTGGCGCTCTTCCTGAGCGCCTGTAGCGGTACGCCACGGACAACGTACTATCAATTACCGGCAGGAGATACTCGGGTAAGTTCGGACGCTGTGGCGACGAATGCACCGATAATTTGGGTTGAACATGTTGCAGTACCCGATTATCTGGCAGGCAATGGCGTGGTTTATCAGACCAGTGATGTTCGGTTCGTTATCGCGGCCAACAATCTGTGGGCCAGCCCACTTGACCAGCAATTACAACAAACACTGGTTACTAATCTCAATAATGCATTACCTGGCTGGTTGATTTCTGCATCACCATTAGGCCAACAACATGATACGTTAAATGTTAACGTGACGGGGTTTCATGGTCGTTATGATGGCAAGGCGGTGGTCAGTGGTGAATGGACACTGGAACATCATGGCCAGTTGATGCGGCATGGGTTCCAGATTGTGTTGCCACAGGGTGAAGATGGCTATGATGCGTTAGTCAGAACACTGGCAAGTGGATGGCAGCAGCAGGCGCAACAAATGGCAAAGGTTATTGCTCGTTTAAATTAAGATTAATTCGAAATGAGCGTAAATATGTTGATATTGATACGTTTCACGGCGTTGATGTAAGTCATCTTTTTTATGCTAATTCAGTGGGATATGTGGCGTGCTTACTCTTCATTATATTGCAAACACCAACACAACGTAGCTCACATTTATGACACTGGCATGAATCTTATGCGTTGATTTTTCCGATGTCAGGGCGTAGAACTAAAATGTGGTTGCACATTTTATGACCACTCTTTTCTTTCCAGCAGACCTGAATGAGGGAAATGAGGCATGAAGAGACAGAAACGCGATCGCCTGGAACGGGCCCATTCACGTGGTTATCAGGCAGGTATCACTGGCCGATCTAAAGAGATTTGTCCTTATCAGATGATTGATGCCCGGTCTCACTGGTTGGGCGGTTGGCGACAAGCCATGGAAGACCGGTCGGTTATCGCCTGACTGACTGTCCCTTCTTATGGGGGGCTATCTTTAAGATTATGAGACGCTTGCTATCTATACCAAGCTAAACCCTGCCAACTGACAGGGTTTTTGTTTTCTTTGCCATCATTTTCTGTTATTCCACCAGACCCGTTGCTTTACCGGATCTCCCCATCTGTGGCTGACAAAAAACGTCATCTTGCATGTTTCCAGAGCGGCATTCACTCAGCAAAAGCACTGACCGGGCTCAGTGCAGCGAGGTTTTATGCACCTGCCGCCCGGTTGCAACGCAAGATGCGAGCTAAAAAGCGGAAGTGTCTTTAAACAGACCGACTTTAAGATCAGTTGCGGTATAGATGAGATGTCCGTCAACCAGAACTTCACCGTCAGCAACGCCCATGACGAGCTTCCGGTTGATCACACGTTTAAAGTGAATACGGTAAGAGACTTTCTTCGCAGTGGGGAGAATCTGACCGGTGAATTTCACTTCACCCACACCCAGCGCTCGGCCTTTGCCTTCCGCACCCAGCCAGCCCAGATAGAAACCGACCAGTTGCCACATGGCATCCAGGCCAAGGCAGCCAGGCATTACCGGATCACCAATAAAATGACAGGCAAAGAACCAGAGGTCAGGCGTGATATCCAGTTCAGCTTCTACATAGCCTTTATTGTGGTGTCCGCCATCTTCTGTCATTTTGACAACGCGGTCCATCATCAACATATTGCCAGACGGTAAGGGGGGACCTCCCGCACCAAATAATTCACCGCGACCAGAGGCGATCAGGTCTTCTTTTGTATAGGATTCGCGTTTATCTACCATGTTTCCAATAAGCCTTATTTCAGTGAGTCTCGAATTTTAGTGTACAGGTGTAAGCTGAACAACTCCGATCAGCTACGATTCAACCAGTTTAGCCAACGTAATGTCCATGGCCGGTGGCGTGCATCCTGTTGATTATATTGTGTAATACGTTCCTGAATGGCACGCAGCAAACAAGGCGCATCCTCTTTTTGCCACTCGATACCCGTCAGCAGCAGTAGCGCTTCTTCGATCCGGCTTACTGCCCAGATGTGAAATCGCCCTTCACGTACTGCATCAACAATCGTTTGCTGCAGACTGAGATGACGGACATTCGAGCGCGGAATGATCACGCCTTGTTTGCCGGTTAAATCGCGTTGCTGACAGATATGAAAGAAACCTTCAATTTTCTCATTCAACCCACCAACTGGTTGCACATTACCAAGCTGATCAACAGAACCTGTGACCGCAATTTGCTGGGCGATGGGCTGGTCTGACAGGGCGCTGATCAACGCACAAAGTTCTGCCAGTGATGCGCTGTCACCATCAACTTCGGAATAGGATTGTTCAAATACCAGCGAAGCAGAGAAGGGTAATTGTTGTTCCAGATGCAGTTCAGCAATCAAAAAAGCCTGCATAATCATCATGCCTTTGGCATGGAGATTCCCACCCAGTTCCGCTTTACGTTCAACATCGGTGAATTCGCCGTCCCCGGCATGAACCACACAACTGATACGTGAAGGTTCGCCAAAGGCCCGGGGATGACCGGGGAATTCAATTACCGACAGCGCGTTAATTTGCCCGATCGTTTCACCTTCGGTTTCGATGAGAATCTGATCCAGTAAAATTTCATCACGGATCCGCTCTGCAAGGTAATTTTCACGCCATTCACGGGCTTCCAGAGCAGTTTTCAGACTCTGCGCATTTATGCCCTCTCCTGATAATGCAGCTTCGCGTAACTGCCGTCCTATCCACATTGGGCACAGCGGTAATGTTTCCTGGTCGCCAGTATAACGAACGGCTTCACGCACCAGTTCGGGCCAGAAATCAGCATTGATTGCGGGTAAACCGGCATGAGCCGCGATCTGCGTAACCCATGAGCCCCACAGTGTGAAGTCATCTTCATCAAGAATTTGCAGGTTATCTTCAAATTCGCTGTAAACACACAGAGAGGCCAGTTCCGGCTCAATTTCCTGAAAATCAGCAAGTGCATCACGCTCACCGCAGAGTACCAGTTTCAGTTGCAAGGGCATTGAAGGAATAGAAACAGGAAGCGGGCGTGTTTCATCTGGCGATAACCAGGCAAAGCGTTTCTCCACCATAATTTGTCTGAGACGCAGCCACATCAACGGTTGTGCTAACAGGCTACGCAGCGAGAGCACCAGCGTACCGCCATTTGCTCGATGAACCAGGCCTGGCTGAAGTTGAATGCGATTCTGAAAACAACGCACACAGCCAAATAGCTGCTCAGCTTCAATCCAGTCAGCATAATGAATCCCCCCGGAACTGGCGAAACTGTCGCTGGCGGAGACTGCGGGTTGCCAGCTGATGTGATCTTCTTCAATCAGATAATTGCCACCGAACAATCCTGGGACTGGCTCACTGACGGATTCCAGCGCTTGTGTCAGTAGCGACAAATAGTCACTATTTTCCGCACAGCGGGCCAACATCAGGGGAAAACTGGCCGATGATTGTTGCAATAACGCCATGGCATTCACTAAGCGTGGTTGTACTGAGGCCAGAGTGTCAGTATTGTCATTAAATGACCGGGAAAACAGGTGCTGGAAATTATCGGTATCAGGCTGTAGATCGCGCCATTCAAGTCGGTTGCTGGTCAAAGTTATCGTATTTGTCTGAATTGAGGAAAACGCGATTATACAAGATTTCAGCTTGTTAAACACCGTACAGATGCATATCCGCGAGTAAGAACAGCGCCTTTGTTAATTTACTTGCCATTTTGTGGACGGGGTGGTGCCTGAAATCCTCACCTGCACCGTGTATCCTCCGGTTCTGTGTGTTGCAGATGTTGATACTGCCAGCAACCATGAAGTAATGCTATCGCGTATTTGTACCGCGTTTTCTCTGCCTCAGGCGTAAAAAAAACTGTTATTCTTAACTTGTTACGTGCTCATGATGAGATCCCGATGAAATATCAGCAACTCGAAAATCTTGAAAGCGGATGGAAATGGAAATATCTGGTAAAAAAACACCGGGAAGGTGAGCTAATTACCTGCTACGTGGAAATCAGTGCGGCTCAGGAAGCGGTAAATGCGTTGCTGGCGATGGAGAACCGTCCGGTTGAGGTCTTGAAATGGATTGATGTTCATATTAATCCGGCACTGGAAAATCGGATGAAGCAGACTATCCGTGCACGGCGCAAACGTCATTTTAATGCAGAACATCAACATACACGGAAAAAATCAATTGATTTGGAATACCTGGTCTGGCAACGGCTTGCCGGGCTGGCGCAACGTCGACACAGCACCTTATCGGAAACGGTTGTACAACTGATTGAAGATGCGGAACGAAAAGAGAAATACGCGAATCAAATGTCATCGCTGAAGCAGGACCTTCAGGCGATTTTAGGAAAAACAGACAAATAGGTGCGCAGGAGCATTCTGTCTGTCTGGGGATAATGTCCCGCATCCGCAGTGCTGGTTCGCCCTGGTTATTAATCCGTAAAGTTTGTCGCGATTCGCCGAATGCCACCCCGGAACAGGCAAGCAGTTATACCGGTAGAAATTAAAAAGCCCCCAATAAGGGTAACAGCGATCGGTTAAGCAACATGATCGGTTGAACGAGCCGGTGGTCAGGCGACAAGGGCCTCATCAATTCTCTGATGGGGCTTTTTTATGCTTTCTACCGGGCTTGACGATACCCAGACCTGGGCTGAACCCGCTTCAC
>JAATFO010000041.1 GCA_015655145.1 Enterobacterales bacterium
AAATATGTTGTGGGCGGACGCCAATGGAAACGTTACTTGATGGAAAGCGCATCTGGGCTGAGAAGAATTTAGGCCAGATGTAACCTGACAGATACCTGTATAAATAACCGGTAGCTGTCAGATCAGGTCTAAGCTAATACACATTAATCCAGAGTCAGACGCAACCATATCGACACACCAGGCAGATCTCAGCCTTCGGCATATTACAGTGCGCGCGCAAGCGTTGTCTTACAAAACTCAACAAACAGCTGCGCAGGTTTGGTCAATTGATTACGGATTAACCATGCTGCCGCAAGCCCGGATCCCTCAACACTATCTTTAAGATCAATCGTGACTAACAATTGGCCATCGTAACTATGTTCACCATACGGACGCGTCACCAGGATAGCAAAACCAAACCCCTGCCCGACCATGCCTCGCACCATTTCTATTGAAGGCGAACTGAATACAATATTAGGCGTAATGCCTGCCCGCGTGAACAAATTGACGAAATAATTCCGGCTTGGCAATACATCCAGCAGAATCATCGGTTCAAGTGCCAAATCCGCCAAAGATACCTGTGGTTGTTTAGCAAACCGATGATTTTCCGGGAGTAATATATAAGGTTTTCTCGGCGCGACTAACGGGTCGGTGGTGATACTACTGTCCAGATCATGATCATACAAAAGTGCTAAATCAAAACTACCTGCGGTTAATCCCTGCACTAATTCGTGTTGCTCACCATCGCGAATGGTAATTTCCACGCCCGGATAAAGTGCCTTAAAACCTCTGATGAGTTTAGGGAGTATTAACGGCGCGACCGTTTCAAAACAACCGATATCGATTTTGCCCGCGACCATTTCATTATCGGCCAGCGCGTTTTGTTCAAACTCATGGGCCATGCGCAGTAATTTTTGCGCTTTACTGTAAAAACGCTTACCCGAGGGTGTCAGTGAAACGCCCTGAGCATGGTGACGGATAAAAAGTCGGACACCAAAGCTATCTTCCAGGCTTTTAATCGCTGTGGAAATCGAAGGCTGTGCGATGAACAGCTTACGAGAAGCCTCGGCGACACTGCCACATTCGACAGTAGTCATAAAATACTTAAGTTGGCGCAGGGTATAGTTAGCCATCATTAATTCCTTATAGGGATAATTTTTTTGGTAATTGATCGGCTTCACGCTGAAGTTGACAAAAAATCATTTGAAAATCAAAGAATAATTTCTAAATTTGCGGGGTGTAATGTTTAGCCAACAGCACGAGTCATCAATACGCGCTTAGCTAATAACAAGAAGAAACCAGGAGGAGCGCTGACAGCCAAAATCTCCCGACACGGTTTTAACACGCTGACGCAATCATACGCGGATATACTCAAGCGGCCAGCGTTGTCCACATCCCGGAGCAATGATTTCAGACCTTCCGGACCATAAAGCGTCAGCCAGTTAATCCGGCATCTCTGCAATGAACGTACGCAACCGAACGTTCTGGCGACACCACGAACATTATCACCACGGTGAAATTAGCATGCCGACAGGGTTCTTGCCGCACAGGTCGGTTTACAGGAAAAGTGCTATCTCCGCAGTAATGCATTGCGGAATGAAAGAATATGCACCTCTGCCGCGTGCCCGGCGGCCTGAGCGTCCTGGGCCGCCAGGGCGCAGATAATCGCCTGATGCTCTTCGATAACCTCTTGCATATGCCCTTCTTTCGACAATGAGCTGGCCCAAAAGCGCTGCGCCTGCGCATGTAGCACGCTGAGGATATCCACCAGCATATTATTCCCGGCTATTTTTGCCAGCCGCTGATGAAACTGGTAGTCCAGCATCATCATCTGGTCGCGATTGCGTGACTGACTAGCCAGCGCAATCTGTTGGTTAATAGCCTCAAGGTCGGCGATGTCGAGAGCTCCTGCGCGCTGGCTGGCAAGCCTCATACACAACTGCTCATTAGCCAATCTGACCTCGATCAATTCCAGCGCATAGTCGATCGACAAAGGGGAAACCATGACGCCCTTGCGTGGAATGATTTGCAGCAACCCTTCATTAGCCAAACGATGGATCGCCTGATTGATCGGCGTACGCCCCATCGACAAATCGTTCATCACCTTCGCGGTATTTAAATAGTCGCCTGGCTTATAGCTCAGGGTCACTAGCGCTTGTTTAAAACGACGATACGCCTGCTCATTTAGCGATATCGCTGCGACATCATTCACCAGGCTTTCTGCGTCAACAGATTTCACACTTTGCTCCTGTTGAGAAGATTTTTAGACATTCTACACAAAAACATGGCACGAAAATCGCTTATTTGATAATTAAAGATACAGTGAAATTTCACTGTGATTTTTAAAACAATTAAATAAAAGAGGATTTATTCCGATGAACCTGAGCTTCACACTACCGACATCTTTACCTGAAAACCCAGGCACAGCAACGCTTGAGGTTGACATTGATCATTTAGTTATTGCCGGATGGGCCGGGCGCGATCCAGAGGCCATCATGCACCATATCAGTGAACTTGAAGCGCTTGGCGTGCCCCGTCCAAGTGCAGTTCCCCTGTTTTATCGCGTTGCGGCTAACCAACTGACACAAAAAAATTGCATTCAAGTGATGGGTTCCTCCACCTCTGGCGAGGCCGAAGTATTTATTTTCGCTCATCAAGGCGAAATGTATGTCTCGCTGGCATCAGACCACACTGACCGCGAACTGGAATCGTACAGCGTGGCGCTATCTAAACAGATCTGTGTAAAACCCGTAGCGAGCACCGCCTGGCGCATGAGCGATGTCACCGGTCACTGGGATCAACTGATTCTTCGCGCCTGGATCAAAGAAGAAGGTGAGTTCCGCCTCTATCAGGAAGGTCCGCTGTCCGGATTACGCAAACCTGAAGATCTCCTGAACCGTTATTTGACCGAAGGGGAGACACCCGCCAATGGCCTGGGAATGACCTGTGGCACTGTCGCAGCACTGGGTGGCATCCGTCCTGCAAGCGAGTTTCGCATGGAGTTAGTCGACGAATTGCTGGGCCGAACCATCCGTCACGGTTATCAAAGCCACGAACTGCCCGTTATCTCTTAATCAGAATTCGCGCTTAATAACGAGGTAAAACCATGAATTCTCCGCTTTCCCTCAGCTTGCAGCAAGTGATTGAACAACTGGCACTGAACAACTTAACGCCGGACCAGCTGACTGCGCAGGCGCTGGCCAACATCGCCTCATCGGATGGTGAAGGCGCGCTCGCTTTCACCCAGGTTTATGACCAATGGGCGCGCGAGCAGGCTGCTGCCTCAACACGACGCCGCGAAGCCGGAATATCACTTTCCCCGCTCGACGGCGTACCGGTTTCAGTCAAAGACCTGTTTGACGTGGCGGGAAAAATCACTACCGGAGGATCGCGCGTGTTGGCCGATGCGCCTGCTGCTGTGGCTAACGCTGAGATCGTCAACCGCCTGTTGCAAGCCGGAGCGATCGTCATTGGCAAAACCAATATGACTGAATTTGCCTACTCGGGCCTGGGAATCAATCCACATTATGGTACACCGGCCAATCCCTGGGATCGTCAGGCGCGCCGCATTCCCGGCGGATCATCTTCCGGCGCTGCGGTATCGGTAAGCGATGAAATGTGCTTCGGTGCAGTCGGCAGTGACACAGGTGGTTCGGTCCGTATTCCGGCGGCATTTTGTGGATTGACCGGATTCAAACCGACCGCACGACGCATCTCGATGGCGGGCGTATTGCCGCTGTCTGCGTCACTGGATTCCGTCGGTACTATCGCCCACGACGTAGCAAGTTGCGTTGCACTGGACGCCGTTATCGCACAAAACTCGCTGTCACTGACAAAAAAAACACTCTCCTCTGCACACTTTGCGGTTCCGCAAACGCTGGTACTGGATGGGCTTGACGACGAGGTCAGTGCTGTCTTTACTCGCGCAATAGCCAGCCTGAAGCAGGCCGGTGCGCAGGTCACGGAGATCCCGCTTACCGAACTGGGTGAACTGGCTGCGATCAATGCCAGCGGTGGATTCACGGCGCTGGAATCCTGGGCATGGCATAAGCCACTGATTGCCGAACGGGCCGACAGCTACGATCCTCGTGTGGTCTCACGTATTCGCCGTGGCGAGTCTCTGGGCGAAAACGATCGTCGGCGACTGGAGCAGCAACGCGACGACTGGCAACAGCGGGTCAGCACGCAAATCCAGCACTACGACGCATTGTTAATGCCCACAGTACCGATGATTGCCCCGACGATTTCTGAACTTGAATCCAATGAAGAGACCTATTTCCGCATTAATGGTGCGGTCCTTCGCAATCCCTCCGTCATCAATTTTCTCGATGGCTGTGCCTTGTCGTTGCCTTGCCAGGCGAAAGGCGCCGCACCAGTTGGACTGATGGTCGCCGCATTGCCAATGCACGATGAAGCACTGGTGAGTTGGGCGCTGGAAATTGAGCGGTGCCTGCAATCCTCATCCATCAACCCGATGTACTAACCGCACTACGGCGCGCCGATAGCGCAATTTATACAGCAATAACAGGATAAAAATGATGAACACTGCTCAGCAAGGCATGCTTTTTGTTGCCACCGATATCGCCGCACAGGACGAAGCGGATTTTAATCAATGGTACGACCGTGAACACGTAGAAGAGCGCGTACGTATTGAGGGCTTTCTCTCGGGCACTCGCTATCAATCATTGCAGGGCGGGCACAAATACCTTGGCTTATACAAAACAGTCTCTTTGGAATGCTTTACCTCTGCGGCTTATCAGGCAGCCTTTACTCGCCAGACAGCGTGGTCGGTAGCTAATTTGCAAAAAATGCAGTCGCCGATGCGCCGGGTATGCGCGATCAGCGCCGAGGTCGGTATTGGCAGCTGCAGTCATTTGGCGATCATTACCTTGCCTGCCGTGTCATCAACGCTATCCCGGCATGTTCATGAGTTGGGCGAAAGCTTATTCGCTCATGCCGGATTTATACGTTCGTGCCTGTTAATCCCCGATACCGCACTGAGTACCCCTTTGCCGAAAGAATCCCCTGATTTACGCCAACTACTACCGATGATGTTGATTGAGAGCAGCAGCGCAAGTACATCACAGCATCTCGCCGCGCATGCCTGTCACGTATTGAACTACCCGCTTACCGAAGTACTGTACTACGCCCTTGGCTGGCAACTTACCGCACAGGAGTTGAAATCATGAGTATGTCTTCCACCGATAACCCAAAGATTTTGCCCCCCAATACCACTGACGGCGAGCATATCCCACCGAAAACCAGACGTCTGGCGGCAGCAAGTTCAATAGGCACGGCACTGGAGTGGTATGACTTTACCGTCTACAACATTATGGCGGCGTTGATTTTTAACCACGTTTTCTTCCCATCATTCGATCCGCTGGTTGGCACCATTTTAGCCTTTTCAACCTATGCGGTAGGTTACGTGTCGCGCCCTATTGGTGGCATCGTGTTCGGTCACTTGGGTGATGTGCTCGGGCGAAAATTTGTACTGGTGACCACGCTGGTCATTATGGGACTGACCACGGCGCTGATGGGGTTGTTGCCTGGTTATGCCAGTTGGGGGATCTGGAGCCCGCTGTTGCTGGTCAGTCTACGCTTTATCCAGGGGATTGCTCTGGGTGGCGAATGGGCGGGAGCAGTGTTGCTATCGATGGAACACGGTAAGCCAGAAAAGCGTGGGCGTAACGCCTCGTTTGCCCAGGTAGGACCTTCCTGTGGCACGCTGATTGGTACCGGACTTATCACGTTGGTGACGATTTTTCTCTCGGCTGATGATTTCCAACAGTGGGGTTGGCGTATTCCGTTTTTGCTGAGCCTGGTATTGGTATTGTTTGGCTTGTGGTTGCGTCGTGGGGTTGGCGAAACACCCGCCTTCCTCAAACTTGAGCAAAGTAAAAATACGACCCATACGCCAGTCAAAGAAGTCTTCAGCCAGCATTTGCGGCCGTTACTCATCGCCGGTGGGGCTCGTATTGGTTCTGACGTTCTCTATGCTCTGGTGGTCGTTTTTACACTGACTTACGTAACAACCGTATTGCATTTGCCCCGCCCACTGGCGCTGACAGCAACAATGCTGGGTGCATTGGGCAACGCAATCACCGTCCCGATGTTTGGGGCTTTATCCGACAGATTTGGCCGTCGTCCGGTGTATATGTTGGGCGCGTTGATGGCAATTATCTGGTCCTTCGTGTTCTTTATGCTGCTTGATAGTACCCACCCGGTGCTGATTTGTCTGGCGGTGATTGGCGGATTGCAGGTACATGCGGCAATGTATGGCCCACAGGCAGCGTTTGTCACCGAACAGTTCCCGGCCCGAGTTCGCTATGCCGGATCATCGCTGGCTTATACCCTATCGGGCATTGTCGGTGGGGGATTCGCACCACTTATCATTACGACGCTGTTTAAGGAATACGGTACAACATTGGCGGTATCTGCTTATGTCAGCGTAGCATTGCTGATCACTTTCCTGGCCGTTTTTGCCGCGAAAGAAACGGCTAAAAAACCGCTGTAAATGCTCCGGATAAGCGAGGGCTGGCTGGTTGATATTGCACGATTGTTGTGAGTAGCTTCAATCGGCAGTGAAGACAAAACCGGTTGAGCCCGTTTTTTGTTTCACGATGACCTCCGTACCACAGTTTGCTGGTACGCGCTTTGACTCGATACGGCATGCTTATCAATAAATTAAGTGCGCCCATCATATGTCGGCGCTGTCCGAAACTTGATCCGATTTCCGCGGAGCCGTCATGGCGAAAATCAAGCCCGCCAGCTCCGCAGTCGATGCGGCGCAACCCCAACACCCACCCCACGCTGAGCACAGCCAGGAAGCTGCGGCCGCTGCGTCAAGCTAACCTTCGCCTGCCCGACAGCCCTCAACGCTGATCGCGGGCGGCACCGACAGCCCTCCCGGAATGCACGATGGGCGTGATCACTCAGGCTAATCCTTCGACTCCAACGCTTTCAAGTGCTCTCCCCAGTTCCGCATCGTCAACAACACTGGCTCCAGGGATCGCCCAAGGTCGGTCAACGCGTACTCGACCTTCGGCGGGACCTCCGGGTAGACGGTGCGCTTGATGATGCCGTCGGCCTCAAGTTCGCGCAGTTGCAATGTGAGCATTCGTGGGGTGGCCGATGACACAAGGCGGCTCAGGGCGTTAAAGCGCAGCTTGCCTTCGAGCAAGTGGAACAGCAGAACCGGCTTCCAGACTCCGCCGATGACTGACAGCGTAGCCTCGACGGCACACCCCGTTCGGCTTGCCGTTCGACGGCTTCGACGAGTTTCTTTAGTATCATTCATGATAGTACATGCTTATTTTGTGCGTACTTGTTCAAGTGTATCCATAACTGTACTCTGAACGTCTTTAAGGCGTATGACAAGGAGTACTCGATGCGAAACTACACACTGACCGGTCAGCAACGGCCACGACTCGCCCTCGGTCAAGAGCAAGAGGTTCAACCGGGCAAGGGCGAAGTCGCCATTGACCTTCGTGCGGCATCCCTCAATTACCGCGACCTCATTGTGGCGCAGCGGTTCAGGGATGCGGTGCCGCTGTCCGATGGTGCGGGGGTGGTTTCAGGCGTTGGCGAAGGGGTGAGTGAGTTCGCCAGGGGCGACCGCGTGGTGATTGGCTTCATGCCCGCCTGGGTCGAAGGCGACATCACTGAGATCAAGAAGGCTTCGAGCCTCGGTGCGCCGGGTGCCGATGGTGTGCTGCGCGATCGCATCGTGGTACCGGCAACCGGGCTGGTCCACATTCCGGCGTCGATGTCCTTCGAGGAAGCCGCCACGCTCCCATGCGCAGGTGTGACGGCATGGTCCGCGCTCTTCGAGCGCCGCCCCGTCCAGCCGGGAGAAACCGTCCTTTTGCTGGGGACCGGCGGCGTATCCATCTTCGCGCTGCAACTGGCCAAGCTGGCCGGCGCGCGCGTCATCATCACCTCCAGCTCCGACGAAAAACTTGCCCGCGCCCGGGCGCTCGGCGCCGATCATGTCATTAACTATCGCAATACCCCCTCATGGGAAGAGGACGTGCTGAAAGTGACCGGGGGCCCTGGCGCGGACCTGTCGATTGATCCCGCCGGGCCAGCCACGCTGAACCAGACACTGGCCGCCACGCGAATGGGCGGGCGAATCTCACTGATGGGGGTCCTCACCGGCTTCGACGGCCCGATCAACACCGGGGCGATCCTGGAGAAGCGCATCACGCTTCAGGGCATTTACGTGGGACCGGTGTCTTCGCTGCGTGCTGTCGTCGCAACGGGCATCAAGCCTCAGATAGACCAGGTCTTCTCTTTCGAGCAGGCGGAAGCGGCCTACGACGCCCTTAAGGGCGCCGGCCATTTCGGCAAGCTTGTGATACAAATCAGTCGCTGAGTCGGCCACCGATCGGGCCTCCAGAGTAACCGGGTCTCAGACATCGGTATGCCGGCGGTCTTGCCGCACCGCCCCGGGTGGCTGGCCGATGCAGCGCAGTTTGCACATGACCCTGGCACTGATGCCCGCACTGGTCGGCATTTCGGCGTTGGCGCTGCTGCTGCCCGCTTCTCTGGCTGGGCAGGCGCTGCTCGTGGCGTTCTGGGGCCTGGCCTTCGGTGCTGTGCCGGTGGCATGGTCGAACTGGGTGGCACGCACCGTGCCCGATCAGGCCGAGAGCGCAGGTGGCATGGTAGTTGCCTCTGTGCAATCCTCCATTGCCGTTGGGACGGCTGCGGGTGGTGCGATGTTCAGCTTCAGCGGTATCGCGGGCGTGTTTATCGCCGGTGGCGTCCTGATGCTGCTCGCGGCCTTGCTAATCGCGCTACGAGTGCGAGTCCAGCCGCCCCGGGGCCGAAATAATCGATGATTCGCACCGCTGAACCACTTCAAACGATTTTCAGCTTTGTCCAGGACATTGAGCGTGTTGGGTTTAGCTGGTTTCGTTCTGCCAGGTAAATGGTTCCGATATTGGGCAAAAGCTTCACTCATGGTAAGTTCAGCCAAATCGAGTTCCCACTTAATCTTGTTGGGATTTCGCTTTGTTGCGATCATTGTCTGAACTCACTGTTGAGCAGCTTGCCTTGCCTCATCGATACCTGGAAAATCAGACACATTTCCAACCTTTACCTTTAAGACAGAACCTGGCTTCTTACCCTCACTGACGTTACGATCTGACGAGGATACTCTTCGCTGGATTAGAGACGTTTTTTTAGTCACACTGACCTTCACTCCGAGGCCTACGGGAGAATCTCTATGGTCATCGAAAACAATGTATGGTTTCTGATCAGGATTTGGTTCAAAAACGACTTTTCCAGAACCATTGAGTGTAGGCTTCACATCGACGCTTAACTTGTTGATAATAAATGACTGACTGAGTGTCGTTTTCAATGTGTTACCACCGTTTGTAGCTCAGGTGCTGTAGAGATAAAATTTATCAAATCCCAGGCTACAAATTTATCGATTTAGTTGGGTTTAAGTGGGTTTCACGCAGAGCCACTTGGGCACAAAAAGACTTAAAAAACGAGTAAAATCAATATGAATGAAGACATTGATAAGGATTTCACCAGCCACACGCCAATGATGCAGCAATACCATTTTTCAGTGATTAAGCTGTTGAAATTGAGGAACAAAGTGTTTACTTAGTAGATTCTAGTTTACTGATGGGATACATTTTGGGGAATGTGGGTACGGTTTGATAGAAGCAGAGAACTCCCTCTTCAAGGAACAAAAAAACCACACATTGGTTATTTACTCACCTCCACTCAATAGATACACTATTTACAGGGATTTACAACGACATAAGGAAAAAAGAACATGGCTATTCCCGGTAATATGTGGCTCTATGACGATGGCGGAGCACTAATCAAAGGTGGCTGTGATGTTGCAGACAGGGAGTTCAGTATAGAGTTTAAAGGGTTTCACCATAATCTCTCCATTCCCACTGATAATGCCACTGGCAAACCTACTGGCACTCGTCAGCATTCTCCAATGATCATCGTTAAAGAATTCGACTATTCCAGCCCATACCTATACAAAGCAGTTGCTACTGGTCAAAACCTGAAATCTGCCGAAATCAAATGGTACAAAATCAACGATGCTGGTCAGGAAGTGGAATACTTCAATATGCTACTTGAAGGAGTTCGAATCGTATCAATCTCCCCTACGATGGCTTCCCCAGAGGACAAGAACAACAACCATCTTGAATCTGTGGAGCTAAGGTATGAGAAAATCACCTGGAAACATTGTGATGGAAACATAATTTTCACAGATGCCTGGAATGAACGACAAACAGCCTAACAGGTGATTGAATGGATACGACAGAAGAACTAAACGGAACCTACTTCTACCACGGACAATCGAACCTGTCAGCAGGTGAACTATTTGATGTGATTTTCCTTGAGCAATTTTGTGATGAACTTGGAATTAGCATTGAGTCAGGTGCTGCTATCCTCGCCGGGCAACCGTGGTTAAAAACCAGAACGAAACCGGGAGAGGCAATCAAAGGGACAAGTGTTATTTCCAAGTATGGGAGAATGCTTTTACGAAATGCACGAACTCCTTTTGGTATTAGAGTTCCTACACCAGTTGGTGTAAGAATGCGAAAAACAAATAATCTTGCCGCAGTCATAGCACGATATGTTCCGTGGTTAGGCTGGGTTGGTCTTGTGAATTCAATTTACCAAGTATCAAGGAAAACTCAGGCAAAATACAACCTAATAGCACGCCCTAAAGATCGTATACAATGGACATCCTTTTGATGGATACAATTCAACAAGAGGTGTTAGCACTCTTCCGTGAAGAGATCCCCGGATATTTAGACAGCAATTGGAAAGAAATCCCTTTAGAACTTGATTCTGATTTGTTTGAAGCTCCCGGTGATGACCTGCATGAAGCTTTGAATAAATTTGAAAAAAAATTTAATGTAGATTTATCAGAAGTTAAATGGTCGTATTATTTTCCTTGGGAAAATACTCCACTGCTAACACGGTGGTTTAAATTAAAACGGGAAGATGTAGAACGCACTCGCAAACCTTTAACAATCAGAATGTTTTCCGAATCAGCGAAAGCAGGAAAGTGGCTTTATGACTGATATAAATATAACATATTAATCAGAGGTGGATAGTTATGGATTTCATCAATAAGTTAGGACTATATGCAGAGTATTTTAATTTCTTTATTCAAAACTACTTAATCTGGGCGATTATTTTAATAGTTGCATTTTTTTATTATAGCCAAATATCGGAAAGCTTACTATTCAGATCAATTAAAAGCGAAGAAATACGTTATCTTCGCCTGCATTGCAATTGTTGCAATATTATTAGCACTCATATTTAACTCCGTTAAGAACGTAGATAACTCGCACCGTAAAACAAGTGAGTTTTCAGAATTAAGTTATTAATTCACCAAGTTTTAATTATTAACCAAACTCCATATACAATCGGAACAAGGGCAATCAAAACGACTTGCTCCGATAGTTCTTTTTTGTTCCACCATGTGAAATATTTATTTTTTGCTTTATTTACTAACTCTATCATTTCGGCCTCCGCATTTATTATTATTTTATAGGTATTGATTTATAAATAACCCCTATATTTTATAGGAATACTACATTTTAAAAATAAGTCAATTTATCTGATAGTTATAGATTTTGAATTTAATCCTCGCAAATAATAATGGTTGATCAAGATCATAAATTCTTGATGGCTACATTGTTTATTTTAATCACAATAGTAATATTATGACAAATTAATACAAAATTTTTTAACCGTAATAAATAGCATATATGGAGTATGAATGAATTTTTACATTGATGAATCAGGTAATTTTTCACTAGAAAATTCAACATGGAATTCAGTGGGTATACTGGCAATACCACAGCAAAAAGAGGATAAAATCGCAGCCTTTATTAAAAGTCTTAAAGATAGAATTGGTCTCAAAGAGGATGATGAATTAAAAAACTATTTTAGACGAGATTTCGATGTTAAGTTCTTTGATGAGCTAATTGATTTTCTTTTTGAGAACAAATGTGTTTTCCACATGTCTTCCATTCATAGAAAAAATATATCAAAAGAAATACTAAGCAATACAAAGCTTAACCTAACAAACTCGATTGAAAAATCAGATACGAATGAGCTGTATTAGCTTAGACCTGATCTGACAGCTACCGGTTATTTATACAGGTATCTGTCAGGTTACATCTGGCCTAAATTCTTCTCAGCCCAGATGCGCTTTCCATCAAGTAACGTTTCCATTGGCGTCCGCCCACAACATATTT
>JAATFO010000133.1 GCA_015655145.1 Enterobacterales bacterium
GGAGGATTCGAACCTCCGACCGCTCGGTTCGTAGCCGAGTACTCTATCCAGCTGAGCTACGGATGCATCACTAAATGGCGGTGAGAGAGGGATTCGAACCCTCGATGCAGCTTTTGACCGCATACTCCCTTAGCAGGGGAGCGCCTTCAGCCTCTCGGCCATCTCACCTCACGCATTCTTTCGAACTGTACTTTTGAACGTTGTACCCGCTCATCGGCACTGCGTGGCGCACATATTACTTTCCCGGACTTATAAGTCAAACAATTTTTCCCGACCAGGGCTTGTTTGCACAAATCCCACACAATACGGCTGTTTTGGCGGCAAACAGAATGACTTATCGATAACAATACACGGCTGTATTTCATACCACAGAAGAAAAAACACCGAGTGAGGACAAGGAAGAGAGGTAGAGAAAGCGGTTGCGCCTCGCGATAATGAGCAAGGCGCTATATCCGTTAGTAACTCGTTTGCTGAGTTTTTTCGGCCTGAATACGCTGATAAATTTCTTCGCGATGAACCGAAACCTCTTTAGGGGCGTTCACACCGATGCGAACCTGGTTACCTTTAACGCCCAGCACAGTTACAGTCACCTCATCACCAATCATGAGGGTTTCACCAACTCGACGAGTTAGAATAAGCATTCTTTGCTCCTTGAAAGATTAAAAGAGTCGGGGCTATCGCGCTCCCGGCATTATCCATCATATAACGCTAAACGTAGACTATGACAAATACATCAAAATACCTCGTCATGCCAATACATTCTGCTGATACTTAGTTTAGCCGAAATACACTGCATCGACCTGACTTTATGATTATACCTGCCATACTACATATTGCCGCTACGTTGGCTTTGTTACTCAGCGCCTGCTGGATACTCATCCCGCAAGAGCCGCCGCCAACGACATTCAAACCCGTTTGTCGCTTGCCCCGTTCCCCCAACGTTAAGATCCCGGGGACGTGCGACACCGCTGTCTTACTGCAACGCGAATCATTTAGCGTATAGACCGCACATGGTGTGAAAAAGCGCCGTGGCGCTCTTATCATGCATCATTTTTTTATCATATTACAGTTTGGCAGCAACCCATGACTCGACGCCAGCCAGTGCGGCAGGCAGCGCGTGTGCATCTGTGCCCCCTGCCTGAGCCATATCCGGGCGCCCACCCCCTTTCCCGCCGACCTGTCGGGCAACCATACCAATCAGTTCACCTGCTTTCACCCGGTCGGTAAGGTCTTTGGTCACGCCGGCAATCAGAGAGACTTTACCATCAGCAACGGTCGCCAGCACAATAATTGCTGAACCTAACTGATTTTTTAGCTCATCAACCATGGTACGCAACAACTTAGGCTCCACATTATTTAGTTCGTGAACCAATAACTGGACCCCTTTCACCTCAATTGCCTGATCTTTTAGCGACGCACTCTCCTGCGCCGCTTGCTGATCTTTCAACTGCTGTAACGATTTTTCCAGCGCACGCGTATGTTCGATCACCGCATGAATTTTCTCGTTCAGGTTACTGCTGTTGGCTTTCACCAGTTGAGCGATATCCTGTAACTGTTCACTCTGGGCATAAACCTGCGCCAGCGCACCGTCACCGGTCAGGGCTTCAATACGACGAACACCCGCCGCAGTGCCGGACTCAGACGCAATACGGAACAAACCAATATCGCCCGTACGGCTGGCATGGGTTCCACCGCATAATTCGCGCGAGAAATCGCCCATGGTCAGAACACGTACACGGTCATCATACTTCTCGCCAAACAACGCCATCGCGCCCTGGGCTTTCGCCGCTTCCAACGCCATGATCGTAGTATCTATCTTCATGTTACGACGAATCTGCGCGTTTACAATGTTTTCTACCTGGCGAATTTCCTGCGGCTTCATGGCTTCAGAATGCGAGAAATCAAAACGCAGATAGTGATCATTCACCAGCGATCCTTTCTGTGCGACATGAACGCCCAGAACCTGACGTAGCGCCGCATGCAGCAAATGGGTCGCTGAGTGATTAAGGCGAATACGTTCCCGCCGCGCCTCATCGACCTGCGCTTCAAGCTCAGTACCGACACACAGAGTCCCTGAAAGCAGTTCGCCAATATGCCCTATCGCCCGGCCATACTTTTGCGTATCACTCACGGCAAAGGTCGTGTTGCCAACTTTTAGCACCCCCGAATCACCCACCTGGCCGCCTGACTCGCCATAAAACGGTGTTTCATTCAGGATGATCACCCCGGGCGTCCCGGCATTGATTTCATCAACCGATTGTCCGTCAACATAAATAGCGCGTACGGTCGCTTGCAGCGCCAGGTGCTCGTAGCCATTGAACACCGATGCCGCATCAACACGGATCACGTTATTATAATCGGTGCCAAACCCGCTGGCATCGCGCGCGCGCTGGCGTTGCTGCGCCATCGCTTTTTCAAAGCCGGCTTCATCAATTTTAAGATTACGCTCACGGCAAACATCCGCCGTTAAATCTGCCGGGAAACCAAACGTATCATACAGACGGAAAACCGTTTCGCCAGCCAGCGTATCGCCTTGCAGTTGTGCCAGTTCCTCATCCAGCAATGTCAAACCACGCTCAAGGGTTTTAGCAAACTGCTCTTCTTCACTTTGCAGCACCTGTTCAACCTGAGACTGCTGCGCCTTTAGCGCGTCTCCTGCCGAACCCATCACCGCGATCAACGGCGCGACCAGCTTGTAGAAGAAACTTTCTTTCGCGCCGAGGATATTACCGTGGCGTACCGCGCGACGAATAATGCGGCGTAAGACATAACCACGGTTTTCGTTCGATGGAATCACCCCATCCGCCACAAGAAAGGCACAGGAACGAATATGGTCGGCAATCACGCGCAGCGATTTATTGGTTAAATCCGTGGCCCCGGTCACCTCGGCAACTGACTTAATCAGCGTCTGGAACAGGTCGATTTCATAGTTAGAGTTAACATGTTGCAGCACCGCGGTAATGCGTTCCAGCCCCATGCCGGTATCCACCGATGGCTTAGGCAATGGCAACATCGCACCGTCAGCCTGTCGATTAAACTGCATGAAAACAATGTTCCAGATTTCAATATAACGGTCACCATCCTCTTCAGGGCTACCCGGCGGGCCACCCCAAATGTGATCGCCATGATCGAAGAAGATTTCGGTGCACGGACCACAGGGCCCGGTATCGCCCATCTGCCAAAAATTATCAGATGCCCAGGCGCCACCTTTGTTATCCCCAATGCGGATAATCCGTTCGTGCGGTATGCCGATATCGTTTGCCCAGATGTTGTACGCTTCGTCATCGGTCTGATAAACAGTGACCCACAAACGATCTTTCGGCAAATTAAACCATTGCGGATCGGTTAACAGTTCCCAGGCGTAAGCAATGGCGTCTTTTTTAAAGTAATCACCGAAACTGAAGTTACCCAGCATTTCGAAGAAGGTATGGTGCCGCGCAGTGTAGCCGACATTTTCCAGATCGTTATGTTTCCCACCTGCTCGCACGCACCGCTGTGCCGTGGTCGCGCGGGTGTAATTACGTTGATCCTGGCCGAGGAAAACGTCTTTGAACTGGTTCATCCCGGCGTTAGTGAATAATAACGTTGGATCATTGTTCGGTACGAGGGAGCTGCTGGCTACAACCTGATGTCCCTTGCTATGAAAAAAATCGAGAAACGCTTGACGGATCTCAGCAGTGCTCTTGCTCATAAATGTCCTGGAATCGCGCTAACGAACGTTGTGTGTATCTTTTTACGCTGGCTTGCTTTTATCGCAAACAAGAGATACACGAATCAAAAGTGGGAATAAGATAAATTTTCTTCAAAGGGAAGTAAAATCCCATCGTGGTCAATTGACATAATTTCTAAAAATTAGCAGCCATTAGCCGGTAATTTCACGTAATTGCCCCTCGAAAACCGTTTGCCTCTCGGCACGCTTTTTCATCGGTCACTGATACTGGTATACTTCCCCGCCTCGTGTTGCAACGCGTAGCCCGGTTGTCGTGTTCATTCACTGAATCTGCATGATGACCGGCGGAATACCGGTGGCAGTATGCCGGTCATTGCCCGGTACTGAAATTAAAATACATTCAGGTGGTTGTAGCGAAAATGAAGCATAAAGTTGAAGTGATGATCTCCACGGCGGAGATCCAGTCCCGGATTGCTGAACTGGGAAAACAAATCACCGAACACTATCAAAACAGTGGCAGTGAAATGGTGCTGGTTGGCCTGTTGCGCGGTTCCTTTATGTTTATGGCTGATCTGTGTCGAGCCATTGACGTTTCTCATGAGGTGGACTTCATGACCGCGTCCAGTTATGGCAGCGGCATGTCCAGCACTCGGGATGTCAGGATACTGAAAGATCTGGATGAAGATATCCGCGGCAAAGATGTGCTGATCGTTGAAGACATTATTGATTCCGGCAACACCCTGAGTAAGGTACGTGAAATTCTCAGCCTGCGGCAACCTAAATCACTGGCGATCTGCACCTTACTGGATAAACCTGATCGCCGTGAAGTCGCTGTGGAAGTGGAGTATGTCGGTTTTGCCATTCCGGACGAATTTGTTGTCGGTTACGGCATTGATTATGCCCAACGTTATCGCCATCTGCCGTACGTTGGAAAACTGGTGATCCTCGAACCCTGATGAGCGCACAATCGATTAAGGTAACACCGCGCGAGCTGTTATATGATGGTGTTCCGGTTAGCGGTGTCCCTTCGGCAGCTCGAGCAAATTAGCAATACCGTGACGATAGCGTTGTTCAAGAATTTCGCGGTTGGTGGCGGTCACTTCCAGATCACGCAGGCGACCATCATGAATACTGTAAACCCAGCCGTAAATTGTCACTTTCTGCCCACGTTTCCAGGCGGATTGCATAATAGTCGAGTGACCAAGGTTATAAACCTGTTCGATAACGTTGATTTCACAGAGTTTGTCGAAACGTTTTTCTGGCGGAAGCTGACCAAGTAACGAACTGTGTTTGTACCATAAATCACGGATATGCAGCAGCCAGTTGTTGATCAGTCCCAGTTCAGGGTTTTCTACTGCCGCCTGTACGCCACCGCAACCATAATGCCCGCAAATGATAATGTGCTCGACTTCCAGCACTTCAACGGCATATTGCACCACGGACAAGCAGTTAAGATCGGTGTGTATTACCAGGTTGGCGACATTACGGTGAACAAACAATTCTCCGGGCTCCAGGCCGGTTAAACGTTCGGCGGGAACACGGCTATCAGAGCAGCCAATCCAGAGAAAACGAGGTTTTTGTGCCAGTGCGAGACGTTCAAAAAAACCGGGATCTTCCTCGATCAGCAAACGGGACCATTCACGGTTATTGCTGATGAGCGTATCAATATCTTTCATATCGTTATCGACCAGTAACACGTCAAAATGCGTTGTTGTACTATAGGGCAACGTTGGACAATTTTAAACGGCAAAAACAGAGCCACTTAAAACAGGGTATGCATTGCGCTATGACTTATGCACTGGAACTTGAAAAACTGAGTAAAACTTATCCCGGCGGGGTTCAGGCGCTGAAGGGGATCGATCTTAATGTCGAAGCAGGTGATTTCTATGCCCTGCTGGGCCCAAACGGAGCAGGAAAATCCACCACGATCGGTATCATCAGTTCTCTGGTTAACAAGAGTGCGGGTAAAGTGCGAGTCTTTGGTTATGACCTTGAGCAGGATGTGGTCAATGCCAAACGCCAGCTTGGCCTGGTCCCACAAGAGTTCAACTTCAACCCATTTGAAACCGTCTTACAGATCGTGGTTAATCAGGCCGGTTATTATGGCGTGGAAAAGCCTGAAGCACTAAAACGCGCGGAAAAATACCTGAATCAGCTTGATTTATGGGATAAACGCCATGAACGTGCACGAATGCTTTCCGGCGGCATGAAACGCCGGTTGATGATTGCCCGGGCACTGATGCATGAACCGAAACTGTTAATTCTTGATGAACCTACCGCCGGCGTTGACATTGAACTGCGCCGTGCCATGTGGGTTTTTCTCAAAGAATTAAATGATCAGGGCACCACGATTATTCTCACCACACATTACCTGGAAGAGGCCGAAATGCTGTGCCGTAACATCGGTATTATTCAGGACGGCAAACTGGTGAAAAACACCTCAATGAAAAATCTGCTGTCAACGCTAAAATCAGAAACGTTTATTCTCGATCTGGCGGCAAAAAGCCCGCTCCCTCATCTCGACGGTTTTACCTTTCGGCTGGTGGACACCTCCACACTGGAAGTTGACGTTATGCGTGAGCAAGGCCTGAATAGCGTGTTCAACCAACTGAGCGAACAAGGGGTTCAGGTATTAAGTATGCGTAACAAAGCAAACCGCCTGGAAGAACTGTTTGTTGGCCTGCTGCATAATAAGCATGGAGAACCCGCATGACACATCTGTACTGGGTCGCGCTAAAAAGCATCTGGGATAAGGAAATTAATCGTTTTGCCCGTATCTGGGTACAAACGCTGGTTCCGCCAGTGATCACCATGACGCTCTATTTTATTATCTTTGGCAGTCTGATCGGTTCCCGTATTGGCAATATGCATGGCTTTACTTATATGCAGTTTATTGTCCCCGGGCTTATCATGATGGCCGTGATCACCAATGCTTATGCCAACGTCGCCTCCTCTTTCTTTAGTGCCAAATTCCAGCGGAATATTGAAGAGTTATTGGTGGCCCCCGTACCGACGCACATTATTATCGCCGGTTATGTTGGCGGCGGCGTCGCGAGAGGGATTTGTGTGGGGATTTTGGTGACGGCGGTATCGTTATTTTTTGTGCCGTTTCATGTCCATTCCTGGTTGATCGTAGCGATCACCTTATTGCTCACCGCGATTCTGTTTTCACTCGCGGGATTGCTAAATGCAGTATTTGCCCGCACGTTTGACGATATCAGCCTGATCCCCACCTTTGTGCTGACGCCACTCACTTATCTGGGCGGCGTGTTTTACTCACTGACATTGCTACCGCCGTTCTGGCAAACCGTGTCAAAACTCAACCCGGTGGTATATATGATCAGTGGTTTCCGCTACGGCTTTCTTGCTATCAATGATGTATCGCTGGTATTAACGCTGTCAGTGTTGATTGGCTTTATTGTGCTGTTCTACCTGCTGGTGTGGACGCTTATCCAGCGTGGACGTGGTTTGCGTAGTTGATTGCGCTTATCCGCGCTGCAAACACAGGCGGCACGCGCATCCTGCCATGCCGTCTGTGTTAACTCTCTCGGAGGATTACAGCGTGATGGGCACGTCGAAACTAATGCCCGCACCCACGTCATCGGCAGTGCTGGCATTATTGTCGGTGTACCACAGGCTGGTATCAAATTTCACTTTTGAATCAAAGTCATAACCCCAGCCCAGTTGAATGCCTTTCAGGGTATCTGATTTTGGAAAGGCCTGATTGATGCTCTGGTCAGTCGGGTTGACTTTGGCATAGACCAAACGCGTGCTCCAGCGTTGACCATCGTCCAACACCATCTCCACCCGCGCAGACAGCATCTGCCCATCGCCGCCCATCGCATGACCCAACGGGTAACCTTGCTGGTAGTAGCCGCCTTTATACGTATAGTGATTATAAACGTAACCTTTCCGGCTCATATCCGCACGCGTATCCGCGCCTTCGATATACCAGTTAATGGTGGTTGGTCCCCACTCCGGATGACCTTCAAGACCCAGCAGATAGGTATTTTGCGACGGCAAAGCGCTTGCTTCATCCTCGCCCACCAGTTGACCATACAAGCTGACCGGAAAACCGATCAATGGCTGCATTTTCAGACGGAAGTCAAAACCGGCAAGCTGGTTGCCGGGATCGTTCCCCTGACCAGAATCATCGTTATCACGCCCAATAAATGCATCACTAAACGAGTGCCATGATTGCGGACGTCCTTCCCCGCCCCACTGCATAATACGTGAAGCGCCTAATTCGAGGAAGTTGGTCGGCATCATAGTGAAACGACCACCAATCAACCGGGTGTGCGGTACAGCGGTATATTGAGAAAGCTGACCGGCGGTTATCTGATATTGCCAGCGACCGATCCACGACAACCAGGGTGTTTCAAACGGTGACTGATCCGCCCGCTGCAACAGAAAACCGGTTACCGGACGCGCAGCATCGGAGCGAATCAGGCTGCCGTCATAGCCCGGTCCCCACCACTGGGAAACCTCACCAAAGGAAAGCCACTGGTTCCATAGTTTAATGGCGCCATAGGATTGATTGAGGTTAAATTTTGAACCGTCGCTGACCCGCTGGTCACCTTCTACGGTTCCCTGTAAACGCACATCCCAGAAATCACCGCTGGCGCCCGCGCCGACACTCAAACGCTCATCGGCATATTCGCTCTGACCAAAACCTTGCGGTGTCCCCGGTTTATCCGTAGACGCATAACCACTGAGGCGGATAGTGGCTTTCACCTCATCAACACGTCGCCGGACACGATCGATCACATTCTTTTCCGTCGCAGTTCCCGGTTTAGCCTGTGACAACACAGAATTAATCTCTTCCTGACTCAATGGCCAGGTGGACAGGCTGACATTAATCACACCACGGTCAGACAACCAGGCCAAATCATTACGCAGATCGTTGTCAGGCGTAACCAATCCACTGGCATGGCTGGTGAAAACACACGTAAACAGACCTGCGGCGACCAGTCCATTGAGTTTAAGACGCATAAGAACCTCTCGGTATGTTATTTATCCCTGTCATCTTTCCCGTTGCTGATGCGCTAACCGCACACATCCACCCACGTCACTGAACAACGTAAGGACACCGGGCTGGCTCATTTTCCGCCTTCCGACAACGTGAAATCTATTGGGGCTCTCTGTTGGTTAATCTAAAAATCTGCTGGTGCATCTTCACTCACACCACAGAACATCGGTGGGAGATAAACAGCTATCCACCGGGGTTTGGTATTTTTTATCACGGTCTATTTGCAACCATCGGTTAAACCTCCAGGCCATATCGGTATTGCCGTAACGGATACCTGTACGCCGATTCAGTCATCAGGCCAACACACTGAACGCGTCTCTTTCGCGATGTGCAGCAAAGTCTAGCATCGAACTCGCCATTATTGCATAACCACTGGTCCTGTTTTAACCCGTTTTTATCAATACTCATGTGATATTGTTCATAACCTGTCACCACCGGGGGCAATGTGAATACCCGCTGCATGGTCTGATGTGGATGGAATCGACGGACAAGGTGAAAAACAACGGGGATACAGGCATACACTCCGCACTCAGCCCAGGTGTTAGCTGAGTTGAAAATGAGCGTCTGCCCGTATTTTCACGGGTAACTGATGCTCGCCGTTCATTTCTCGCAGGTTAATTTCTATTGTGTTGCAGATGGCATTCAGCGGGAGATCATTCGCCGCCGTGCCGAAGGGATCTTCCAGTTCTTCCGCTAATGAATCCAGAGAAATAAAGGTGTAGGAAATAAATACCGAGACCAGTATCGTCATATAGTGCAAGTCAGGAACCAGCGCGAAAGGCAGTAAGGTACAGAACAGGTAAACCGTACGATGGACGATCAAACTGTACGCAAAGGGAATTGGGGTATTGGCGATACGCTCGCATCCGCCGAGGATCGCAGACAGTTGATCGAGATTTTGATCAATTCTGTGGAATACTACATCTGACAACTGCCCGCGCTGGCGCCATTGGCCTAGCCACTCCGCCATTAATAACAAGATCCGGTTACAGGGCGATGGACTGTTCTCGATTGCATGTAGATCCTGCTCAGGTAATAACCGGGCCAAATCATCATGGGGAGATGTTGCGCGCAACTGGTGCTTTAAACAGTAACTGAAGGCGATAAGGAATGCGGAAAACTGCCTGGCGAGATCGGGTTGCTGCAGCCACACACTTTTGATCTGCCGTAATAATGAGCGCTGAACAATTAATAAATTCCCCCACAACTGACGTGCTTCAGTGAAACGGGAATAGCTGACACTATTACGAAAGCCCAGGAAAATGGCAATGGAGACGCCCAACAAACTGAACGGGCCCAGTGTCAATTTGATACCCAATTGTTCATACCACTGGTAACACAAAATGGCGACCACTGACATCATGAGATTAAGACTTAAGCGAAAAAGAATCTTGGAAAGCACCGAGCCATGCCAGACAAACAGCCGCATGAACCAATGTTGTTGAGGTCTAACTATCATAACGCGGGAATGAGCCAGCAAAGGTTAAGGCGCTGTTATAGCAGATCGATACCGTTGCGATCAACGAAATATTATGTGAATTTGATGTTACTGCAAAGCCGCGAGCAACATGTTCGCCACAGTTAATTACCGGCGTGAACCGCCATATCACCCCCACACCGGCAAGGTGAAAAATGACGATAAATTTCCCCATCGACAGCTCTAATACGATAAAATAGCCTGAAGCGCGGCGCCATCTGTGTTAACGTCTGACTATTGTTACTTGATGAGAATAACTATGAAGAAGAGCATCAAGGCTCTGTTGCTGTCAGGGCTACTTGGTTTCTCCTCCACCGGTTTTGCCCTGAACGAATCAGAAGCGGAAGATCTGGCTGATCTGACCGCCGTTTTCATTTATTTGAAGAATGACTGCGGTTATCAGAACCTGCCCGATGCACAAATTCGCAAAGCACTGGTGTTTTTTGCCCAGCAAAATCGCTGGGATTTAAGCAATTACAATAGCTATGACATGAAGGTATTGGGCGAAGAGAGCTATCGCGATCTCAGCGGTATCGCTATTGCCAATGACAAAAAATGCAAATCCCTGGCGCGTGACTCCCTCAGTCTGCTCGCCTACGTCAAATAGCCACACGCGTACTGCCTCCCGCCGATAATTTGGCCGTGCAAGCACGGTCAGAGTTAGTTATGATGTGCGCCCATTTTTCATGGCTATGCCGTTAAAGGAGTGCGTCATCATGGCCCAAAATGAAATATGGTATGAGACACTTCATGCCGGTTTTGGACAATATTTCTCCATCGATAAACTGCTTTATCACGAGAAAACCGCGCATCAGGATCTGATCATCTTTGAAAATGCGGCGCTGGGTCGCGTTATGGCGCTGGATGGCGTGGTTCAAACCACCGAGCGCGATGAATTCATCTATCACGAAATGATGACTCACGTGCCGCTACTGGCGCATGGTAACGCAAAGAAGGTGTTGATTATTGGCGGCGGTGATGGTGCGATGCTGCGCGAAGTCAGCCGCCATCATGCCCCTGAACAGATAACCATGGTGGAAATAGACGCGGGGGTGGTAACGTTTTGCCAACAGTACCTGCCGAAGCACAGTGCTGGTGCTTATGATGACCCGCGTTTGCAGTTAGTGATTGAGGATGGCGTGCAGTTCGTCAATCAAACCGATGAGACATTTGACATTATCATCTCGGACTGTACCGACCCCATCGGACCCGGCGAGACACTGTTTACTTCAGCATTTTATGCCGGATGTAAACGTTGCCTGAATCCAAATGGTATTTTCGTCGCTCAAAATGGCGTTTGTTTTCTGCAACAGGATGAAGCAATCAACAGCCACCAGAAATTGCGCCAGTACTTCCGTGATGTCAGCTTTTATCAGGCGGCAATCCCTACCTATTATGGCGGCATCATGACCTTCGCCTGGGCCAGCGATAACCCGGCACTGCGTCAGCACGATCTCACCACGCTTCAGGCGCGTTTTATTGCCGCACATTTACCCTGCCGTTACTATAACCCAGCCATTCATACTGGCAGCTTTGCCCTGCCGCAATACCTGCTGAATGCGCTGGCTGAACCTGGGGGTGAATGAAATTGCAAAAGCTGAAACTGCATGGTTTCAATAACCTGACGAAAAGCCTGAGTTTTTGTATCTACGATATTTGCTACGCGAAAACGGAGGCCGAACGCGTTGGTTATATTGCCTACATTGATGAACAGTATAACGCCAATCGCCTGACGGAAATTCTCACGAAAACCTGCGCCATTATTGGCGCGAATGTACTCAACATCGCGCGCCAGGATTATGAACCGCAGGGCGCCAGCGTCACCATTCTGGTCAGTGAAGAACCGATTGATCCGCAAGATATTGATACCTCGGAACACCCGGGTCCCCTGCCGCACTCAGTGGTAGCTCATCTCGATAAAAGCCATATCTGTGTACATACTTACCCGGAAAGCCATCCTGAAGGGGGATTATGTACTTTCCGCGCTGATATTGAAGTCTCGACCTGTGGCGTCATTTCCCCGCTCAAAGCGCTTAACTATTTAATTCATCAGTTGGAATCCGATATTGTCACCATCGATTATCGTGTCCGCGGCTTTACCCGTGACATTAACGGGGTAAAACACTTTATCGATCATAAAATTAATTCTATTCAAAATTTTATGTCCGAAGATATGAAATCGATGTATGACATGCTTGATGTAAATGTTTATCAGGAAAACATTTTTCATACCAAAATGCTGTTAAAAGAGTTCGATTTAAAACACTATCTGTTTAATACTCAACCGGAAACATTAAGCCCGCAGGAGCGCCAGCATATTACCGGGTTACTGTGGAAAGAGATGCGGGAAATTTACTATGGCCGCAATATCCCCGCCGTCGGGTTGAAGCCCCTGAATCAGGAACAGCATCTATTCTGACCAGGTTATTTCGGGCGCGGAATGTAAACACACAGCGAGTCAGGAATTGAGTCATGTATTCAACATTCAACACGCTGATTGATTGTAAAAATATAATTTCCGCGCCACCTGTTGGCTATAAAGCGTGCCGATAATAAGCTGACCAACGGACAATTCATCATTCACTGTGACAGTGCTGTGTATCAAAATACTACGCTAAAGGAAGATAACCATTTCAGTCGCTGGCGGAATATCTGTCTGCTGTCTCACCTAAAAATGCGAGTTATCATGCAATTCCGATGAGACACCCACGGATACCATAACTGGCACGGACTCTTTTTGTTACCGGACAATGAGCTCATCGCGTCAACTTCACCAATACACTGAACGGCGGAATATCCAGTGGCAACAAGAGTATTGGTGCTGACGGCAACCAGTACCACATTTTTTAGCCTTCGACCAACAAAAAAAACCACCTTACCTCCTCTCTAACCGTAAATATAAATATGCAGAAACGGAGATTATGAACCATGCTCAATATATTGAGTATGCGATTATGTTTTAAAATTTACATATGAAGAAAATAATCAGACCCTGACAGACGCCAGAAAAGTTATTTTCTGAATAATAGAATCAAAATCTGCTGGTGACTCCAATGAGTAGAACATGGTCTTCTCAATGAAGGCGCCGATGACTTTTTCATGAAGCTCAATCGAGCGTGAGAAGCAGATTTTTTTCCGGGCCAGGCGTTGAATACGTGTTCTCAATGTCAGGTTGTTGCGCTCAATACGCTGAGTAAATATCTTGCCGCTCAGATGCTTCTCTTTCGGCACCTCTCTGGCATCACTCCCCCAGTCATCGCGGGTTATCATGCCGATGTTAAAAGGGGTGAGCGGGGCCAGTCATTCACGACAGGTTTCATCGGTACGTGGACCAAACGTACCGGCCAGTACGCCACCGGTTTTCGTGTTATACGCATACCAGAACCCGTCTTGCCGGGCTTGACTGCCAACACAACGCCACGGCTCATCAAGTTCGCAGATGAGCGTCACATCAGCATGGGCAACCAGAGATGACGTTATCCGCTGCGGCGCGCGTTTTTTAAAGTACAAATGACGGTGTTAATGCCGATTTCAGCGTCCGGGCGGTATCACGAACGCCGGCCCCGTTGAACGCCATGTCGGTGATCTGCTCTTTAACTCCCGGCTTACGGGCTTCATACGAGTAAGTGAGCGGAAACACCCGGTGACAGTCACGACAGCGAAATCAGTCATGCCCCTTAGGGTTTTGTCCATGGCGGTAGACCTGAGCAGACTGACAACGGGGACAACGAACGCTAACGCTGGCCATGAGAGAACCTCAAAAGGCCGTATTATACATCAGATTCAACCAATTAGACGCATCACCATCTTCTGGTAAGAGAAAAAACCGGCAGTAAATAAACATCAATCTGTCGTATATATCCGCTAATGGTAAAAGCTCATCAGCACGTCTTTGCCGTCACTACCGTCACACATGGCGCGCATGCACGCATTACCCTTACCGTACTGGGGGCGGCAATTGGCAATGAAATGTTGTCGTTCTCAACGTTCGCAGAAATGCGTAACAACGTTATCGGGGTGAAGATATTAAAAACAAGTAATTATTTAATTTAAAGTACAGGCTCTGATTTTTGGGCACTTTTCTCGTGCCCGAGATGCTCGGTCAGCTCGGCATTGAGCGCCGTTTCAACGGTAAGCTTCGTCAACATGCGGGAAAACGCGTTGAGATCGGCTTCGGTTTTCAGTCCTTTAGCCAGTTCAGCCGCGAGGGCTTTGAGTTTCTTTTCGTCCATAATTTACCTGTCTCCTTTATCGGAGTGAAGATATCAAAAACAGGCAGATACACAATTTAAATTACAGGCTCTCAACATGCGGGAAAACGCGTTGAGATCGGCGTCGGTTTTCAGTCCTTTAGCCAGTTCAGCCGCGAGGGCTTTGAGTTTCTTTTCGTCCATAATTTTCCGGTCTCCTTTATCGGAGTGAAGATATCAAAAACAGACAATTACACAACGTTAATGACAGTCTCCAAAATAGGCCAGGTTACTTCTCCTGAACAAAACGGCGGTATGCTTTAATCACCACCAGAAAGTCGTCAAGGCCACAAAAAGCGAGGCTCTCTTCATCATAATAGTGCATACCTTCTTCCATCTCATCACCCGTTATATTGAGCAGGTTGGCGCGCACCATAACCTCTTCACCGTCCATCCATAAGGTATATTCGTGCCCAACATGCTGCCATTGGCGTTCACTGCCCCGTACCTTAACCGCTGCCGTCTCAACCTCATCCAGCATTTCGCCCTGCTTCGTGAGTTCTTCATTGAACCAGTGCCCGATAGCTTCATGCCCCATCGACATGCGCACGTTTACCGTACCGGTTATATCGCGTAAAAATTCATATTCCATTTTTCATCCTGTAGCCTGTTTATCGGCGATATTCTACGCGGCGGTAGTCTGTTCGAGCCCGTATTATCACCGTTTGAACGCGGAAAAACAGTGATTTCAGATTCATTGCCCAGCTTAACCCAGGGTTATTGCCGTGATAATCAAGGCTGCGCCTTATTTATTAGAATACACCATGTTATCGGCGCAGATACATCACCAACCGTACGGGCAAAAGAAGGGAGATAGTCGGGGTATTTTCAGTGGAATTTCTGTCAATTTCTGCGGGTAGCCAGAGCGAACAGGGGCGGATGGCTATTACCGCCCCTGCTGATATTTATACTGCGGTCTGGAAAATCACACCGTCCGCTTTTTCCGTGTATTGCTGCAACTGATCAAAGTTCAGATAACGATAGGTATCCACCGCCGTCTTATCTACCTGCGTCATATACTGTTGATACTCAGCCGGTGTCGGCAATTTTCCCAATAGCGAAGCCACCGCCGCCAGTTCCGCTGATGCCAGATAAACATTCGCGCCATTGCCGAGACGGTTAGGAAAATTACGCGTGGATGTCGACACCACAGTCGCGCCATCCGCCACACGCGCCTGGTTGCCCATACACAGTGAACAGCCTGGGATCTCCACGCGCGCGCCACTCTTACCGAACACACTGTAATAACCTTCTTCAGTCAGCTGTGCCGCATCCATCTTGGTTGGCGGCGCCACCCAGAGACGTGTTGGCAACTGGCCTTTATGGCTATCAAGCAATTTCCCGGCAGCACGGAAATGGCCAATATTGGTCATACAAGAACCGATGAACACTTCATCAATCTTTACACCCTGCACATCAGAAAGTAGACGTGCATCGTCAGGATCGTTCGGCGCGCACAGGATAGGTTCTTTAATCTCTGCCAGATCGATATCGATCACTGCCGCATACTCGGCGTCGGCATCTGCTTCCAGCAACTGAGGATCGGACAGCCATTTTTCCATCCCCTGAATACGCCGCTCCAGGGTACGGCGATAACCATAACCTTCGGTGATCATCCACTTCAGCAACACGATATTAGAGTTGAGATACTCGATAATCGGTGCTTTATCCAGCTTGATGGTACAACCGGCCGCTGAACGCTCCGCTGAAGCATCAGAGAGCTCAAACGCCTGCTCGACTTTTAGATCCGGCAGGCCTTCAATTTCCAGAATGCGCCCGGAGAAAATGTTCTTTTTGCCTTTCTTCTCAACCGTCAGCAAACCTTGTTTAATGGCATACAGCGGAATGGCATGAACCAGATCGCGCAGCGTGATACCGGGTTGCATTTTACCTTTGAACCGCACCAGCACCGATTCCGGCATGTCCAGCGGCATTACACCGGTGGCGGCCGCAAACGCGACCAGTCCCGACCCTGCCGGGAAAGAGACGCCAATCGGGAAACGGGTATGTGAGTCCCCCCCGGTGCCGACCGTATCGGGCAGCAACATCCGGTTCAACCAGCTATGGATAATGCCATCGCCCGGACGCAGCGATACACCGCCACGGTTCATAATGAAATCAGGCAAGGTATGATGCGTGGTGACATCCACCGGCTTCGGATACGCCGCCGTGTGACAAAAAGACTGCATCACCAGATCGGCAGAGAACCCCAGACAGGCCAGATCTTTCAGTTCGTCACGCGTCATTGGGCCCGTGGTATCTTGCGAACCTACCGACGTCATTTTCGGTTCGCAATACTGCCCAGGACGGATGCCGTCTGTGCCACACGCCCGCCCTACCATTTTTTGCGCCAGCGAAAAACCACGCGTGGTTTGTGCTACATCTTTCGCCTGACGGAATACCTCGCTGATCGGCAACCCCAACGCTTCACGCGCTTTGGTGGTCAGGCCGCGACCGATAATCAGCGGAATACGCCCGCCGGCACGAACCTCGTCGAGCAGCACATCGGTCTTCAACTCAAATGTCGCCAGCACGTCGCCGGTTTTGTGGTTACGGACTTCGCCTTTATAAGGCCAGATATCAATCACATCGCCCATATTGAGTAGATTTACATCTACCTCAATGGGTAATGCCCCGGCATCTTCCATGGTGTTGAAAAAGATTGGCGCGATTTTACCACCCAGAACTACACCACCGCCTTTCTTATTCGGTACATGTGGAATGTCATCGCCCATGAACCACAGCACGGAGTTAGTCGCTGACTTACGGGAAGAACCGGTACCAACCACATCGCCGACATACGCCAGCGGGAAACCTTGCGTTTTCAGTGCTTCTATTTGCCGGATAGGACCCACATTCCCGGGCTCATCAGGCTCAATCCCTTCACGGGCATTTTTCAGCATCGCCAGGGCATGCAGGGGAATATCCGGCCGTGACCAGGCATCCGGCGCCGGTGACAGATCATCGGTATTGGTTTCGCCGGTCACTTTGAAGACCGTTACCGTGATTTTCTCCGCCAGTTCAGGACGCGATAAATACCATTCGGCATCCGCCCAGGAACGCAGGACTTGCTGCGCAAGCGAGTTACCCGCTTTAGCCTTCTCTTCGACATCATAAAAGTTGTCAAACATCAGCAAAGTATGCGACAACGCTTTGGCGGCAATCGGCGCCAGGGCAGCATTATCAAGGGCATCAATCAGCGGGTGAATATTATAACCGCCTTGCATCGTACCCAGCAGTTCAATCGCTTTTTCAGGGGTAATCAGAGGAGAGGCCGCATCGCCTTTTGCAATGGCCGCGAGGAAACCAGCTTTAACATACGCCGCTTCATCAACACCGGGCGGGACTCTATTGATCAATAAATCAGACAGGAATTCTTCTTCACCCGCTGGCGGGTTCTTCAGCAGTTCAACCAGAGCGGCCATTTGGGAAGCATCCAATGGTTTAGGAACAATTCCCAGGGCTGCACGCTCGGCCACGTGCTTACGGTACTCTTCTAGCACGACGTTCTCCTCACTCTCATTTTATAGGGCTTTCCGGGCACCATTTTCACGGCCACGTGGTTAACCCGCGTTGTTGTAGGATAAAGCGCCCGTTTCCTCTTGGGGCAGCATAGCAGAACTTCCGGCGTTTGTTAATCTGTTTACAAAAAAGCAACATCCATTTGACGCCGCATTTTCCGGGCATGGCGCGGCGCTATGAATGGCCGCAAATTATTTTTCGCATGCAGTCAGGTGACGTTTCATGGTCAACGATCTCCTAACGGTAATACAGACATAGTTGCTGCCGCGATGGATGACAAAGCGCAGTTTTTATAATGGGTGTGGGGAACACTGAACCACTGGCCACGGTAGCTGAACGCATTGCCAGATCGGATGCCGACGATTCCTTTTTTCGGATCTCAACTTAAAACAACAGGAAATAGCCTATAAAGGCCCAGAGGTCAGGAGAACTTCCTGAGAACCGTATCAATTTTTAAACATGGCAATAACCGCGCCATCCGACGGTGCCTCGCGATCTGGATGTTGACGGCGGCAGCGAGCTGGAGATCGTTCGCACAGCGTGAAACAGCCGATGCGAACTTTATGGCAGAGCGTGAGGACATCATCAGCGACGAAGGACGATTTGACCTGTGAACAGGACCACTATGCTGGACACCTGTATCTGCTCATTTATTATGCGCGAACCGCCGGACGCCTGGAGCAGACGGTGCCCGGTAACCCCCGCATCGTGATGTCAGCTATCACTTACGCTGAAATACGCTTCGAGGCCATCGGAAAGAAAGCCGCGCCATGCTCAGCGGGTTGACGCGTTCTGCGCGCGCCTCGTTGCTATTCTGCCCTGGGACCGGTCCGCTGTGGACGCCACCACGGAAGCCAAAGCGGCACTCACCGCCGCCGGCACGCCGATCGGACTGAACGCCACCGCCATCGCCGGACATGCCATCGCGACTGCGGCTATTCTGGTGACAAATAATATGAGAGAGTTTGAATGAGCACTGGGACTTATCATCAAGGACTGGATAAAGTAGGCGGTTGTGTCGCATTAAGGGATCTGAAGCCCGGGCGGATGAAACTGCGCAATAAGTACGTTTTTTGAATAAATTTAGCGGGTAAAAAAACACGGGTTTTGTTTACTATTACCATTCTGGTCAGTTTTCATGCCGCCGCCCCAGCGCTTTTGAGCAGATAAGCCTGGTCATTAAACCAACTTAGAGCCTATCCCAGTAGGTATGATTGTCGCGGTCAATTTGGACACGGACAGCGCGGAGAAACCGGCGCGGACACGTAGTCCGTGAGGATTTCGCGTACGGCCCAGGGCCAAAGTGGCAAGTAACATTTGCCTAATGGGGCAGGCTCTTAAACTTTCTGGTAAGAGTCGCGATTTTATACACATAAAATCATATAGTTAATTTTTTAACGTACGTCTCCGTTCCATTGGGCCTCAAACCCCTTGTTCTACCTGCGTTCACAAAACAGGCAATATCAGTATAAAAAACTCCCGCAACCCTGTCGGCTGATTGCCCGTCAATGCTGGCATCCCGGCATGATAAAAATTTCATCTCTCTGCTCAGGGGATGACGGTTTTCAGTTTCCTGTACGTGAGAGGACCCCGGTACAGTCAGGCTGAGCGACGAAGATGCGCCGCCCACGACAATGACTGAGTAAAATTATTATTGACGAGGTAAATCAATATTCCCGCTTCTTTCCTGTTCCCGATCAATAGCGGCAATATAGCCATCTGGCCTGACCAGAAGCGCGCGAACGCCCTGAAGAACCGTGAGGTCGGACGGAACAGCCGCCAGAAACCGGATACGGCTTTTTTGCAACCATTGCGGACCGGGGACAGATGCACCTGAACACAGCGACAAGTGGAGCCAATGACCATCCTCCAGTAAGCTGTAGAGTGATATCGACTGGTTTTCATTATTTATCAACGTGATATCGGTAGCTCGCCTGCCTGTTTGCCACCCTTCGCTATCGGACACCGCTTTTGCTTCATGACCAATGGTGGCATCAAAGCCGGAGAGTTCACCGGCAAGTCGGCGATTGACTGCCGGAATCTTCAACAGATCATTGAGCGTTTCACGCAATGCAAGTGTTGCCGGATCGAAACGGGTGACCAAACCGGCTTGTGCCAGTGTGTTGGTATACAGAGCCTGTCCGACAGGACGACGTTCCGTATTATAGCTATCGAGCAACGCGTCCGGCGCATCGCCTTTCACCACCGCAGCCAGCTTCCAGCCAAGATTCATTGCATCCTGCAGACCAACATTCATCCCCTGTCCGCCCATTGGCGCATGGATATGCGCGGCATCCCCGGCAAGGAGAATTCTCCCCTGTCGGTAAGTCTCAGCAAGACGCGTCTCATCGGAGAATCGCGACAGCCAGATCGGATCACGCGGATGATAGTTTTCGCCAACCACACGCGCCGTCCCTTCCGTTATCTCTTTGAGAGTAACAGGTTCGGTTTTCGGGATATGGACCCGCTGCGGATCGACGAGCACAATACGGTGGTGATGACCGTCGCCCAGGGGCGCAATCATCACGGAACCGTATTGATTGGTGACCGAAATAGCCGACTTGGCGGGCGGTGAACCCAGAATGACATCGGCTAACATCAGCGAATTTGAGGCCGCAACCCCATCATAAGTAATGACGGCTTGTTGCCGGACAATACTACGCGCACCATCGGCCCCCACCACATAGGAACAGGAAAACGCGCTATCATCAGTAGAGACAATCACCTGGGAACCATTATCCCGGATACCGGTGACGGTAATGCCACGCAATATCGTGACGCTCAATTCCAGCGCGCGCTCTTCCAGCAATGCTTCGGTCACCACCTGGGGAATGAATAACGTGTAAGGGAAGCGGGACCCGAAGGATGAGAAATCCAGTCTCGTGTCGAGAGCGGCATAATGCCCACTGGGTATCGGCGTTCCTCTGCACAGGAAACGATCAGCAATCCCCCGCAGTTGAAAAACTTCCAGCGAACGTCCATGGATAGTCAATGCCCGTGACTGTGTTGAACGCACCATTCGCCGTTCAATCACCGCAACATCGATACCGGCAATCTTCAATTCGCATGCCAGCCATAGTCCTACCGGCCCGGCGCCAACAACAATGACTTCATAAAAATTTTTCATTATGGGATTCCATTGTTCCATGGACGTGTTTATGGAAGAGTTGTAAATATTACGGTTATACAGGGCTACTCACCTTAAACCACTATGCTTTGCCAAACGCAGTGAAAAGAATACGTCACTGATACCACGCTCTGCCATTATCTCCTCCAGATTCTGCAGGCTGAGCGGGTAGGCCAGATACCTGAGAACATACTGGGCTATCACATCAGCGGGATAATGCAGGCGTTTGAAAACTGTTCTGATCAGGGGGGAAGCCAGTAAATATCATAAATAAAACAATCTGTTAAACTATTTCCCGCGTAATCCGACAGAACCCGATCAGACGTGTTTGGTGACACCGATACCTATAATCCGTCCAGTACCTGTCATCACCGTTGGGATACCGTTAAGGCTGGCACCAAATACTTCATCGCGTTTATCAAAGAGGTTTCTGGCAAACCCGTAAATCTCAAAATCATCGCCCGAATTTTGCCAGCCAGCCTTAAAATTAACGAACGTACCCGTGATGCCATCACGATTGCCATTCCCTGGCATTTGAACCGCAGCCGTGGTTGCGAGAGGAAGTAATGACATGCCCAGGGTCGGGAATAAGTAGATTCGTTTTAAAAAAACAGTCAATAAGGTTGCTTTCTGTTTTACGTAATGACATCGCTTTCGTTTATCCGCCAGTAATCTGCCAGTTATCAACTTACACCCCTTTCGTTAGGAGTAATAAGTTAATGGGAATGTTTCTCAAGTGATAACGAGATTGAGCCAAAATATACAGGGAAAAGGTCCAATTGCGTCCATCCGTTAGCCATTGACTCTCTCGGTGTTGGCCTGTCTGTCAACTCCCTGCTTCAATGGGCTATGGCCGACGCTGAACAGCTATACTTTTCTCTTGCCTGTTCTTACGGTTCCTGGCATGGACTCGCTGAAGTATCGCGTTGGTGTTGTGCCAAGTATGCGTCGGAACATCGCGATAAAGGCACTGGTGCTCTCATAACCGAGAACGATCGCAATGTTGTTTACCGATTCCCCCATCGCTAAACGCTGGAGTCCGAGTCCGATGTGGAGCTGCCGCTTCCAACACCCAAACGACATGCCAGTTTCAAGCTGGAAGAGGCGGCTGATGGTGCGGTTACTCGCCCCTACGCGCGCGCCCCATTCCTCTAACGTAAACCGGAGCGAAGGATCATCATGCAGGGTTTGTGCCATAAGGTACAAGCGCCGGTCTCGCGGCATCGGCAAATGCAACGATTCGACCGGGGCGGACTGCAATTCATCCAGCAACACCAAAACCAGCCGTGTCTCGCGTGTCTCTCCCTCCGGATAGTATTGTGGCTCTCTTACAAAGCGCAAAATCAGTTCTCGCAGCAAGGGCTGGATGAAGACGATCCCACATTCCTTTCGGAATGAACCGGCCAGGTCAGGGTCTATATAAAGGCTACCAATCGATACTTGTCCTGCCGCTCGCGCCCGATGTGTTACACCAGCGGGTATCCAGATGGCGCACTGAGGGGGAACCGTCCAGATGCCCGTCGACGTCTCGATTGTGATGACACCGGAAATGACATAGAGGAGTTGAGCTTTTTGATGCCGGTGTCCTTCTGTTCCTTCGATGATTGCCAACTCGATTGATAGCCCGACGACAGCACGAGGTATTTTGTCCGGGTCGTCAAAATTAGACTCTTTTTTTGGGGTAATTCCGTCCACTGTGCCTCAACCGTGTAGATGCCTGGTTATAGAGAATGATCAAAGATCTGTAACAACGTCCGTTGTCTGCACTTTTCTAAAAAAATGTGATTTTGATATCGTTTACGTTAACAAACGCCTACCCAGTTCGATTGCTTCCACCTCGTCGTGAACAAAGAAAAAACCAGTGCCGAAGGTCTTTCCGAAGGTCTGCAAAGCAACGCGAATTGGCATCGGCGTAGTTTTGTCTCCTTCAATGACGATTGATCTTGCGCAAAGCTTGCGCAACCGGTCCTTGTTGCGCTTGAAGAACAGTGCGCGATCCTTGCGTTCCTCCGGCGTCTCGCCGTGTTCGTCACCGGGAAAATGATCGGTGATAAGTATAAATCGCGCGTTCCTCCCGAGAAGAACATTGAGTTGGGTGCTCGCTGGAAGATCCGAATGGACATGGGCACGCATGAAAACCAGAGGAAAGCGGATTTGATCAATCAACATGCGTTATCTCGCTTAATGATGATATTGTCTGTATGAACCATGAGAGTTACCTCGTCTTTTGTATAAGGATTAGACACCCATATCAAAAGGTTCTATCGCATTAACAACGAAAAGTCAGCAAAAGTTACACTGTCTGTTTTTCAGGCAGCCAGCAGATAAAACTGTTCTGCCGGGGGACATCACGTCACCGTTTGGATGCCCATATTGTCCTTTGCGTATCATGTTAACCAGCTCAATACCGGCCAGAATGGCCTGCGTCCGACGAAACGACTTAATCACCGGCATCAGCCGTGTTCGTCATTTGCTATTCCACAGGTCCTGCGCCATAAGCTTATTCAGGCAGTTACTCTGCCTGACGGTGATGGTGTCATCTTTTTATTCCCCGGCATTGAGCGTGCCCAGCGCCGCCGTGTTGGCGCCACGCTTATCGATGATCCTCACATCGGGTTCGCCATGGTGGCGAATGGCTTTGCGGAAAAAGCCTAGTGCCGTTGCCACGTCCCGCTTCGCCGTCAGCAAAAAATCAATGGTCTGACCTGCGGGTATCGACTGCCCGGTACAGATATTTCCACTGGCCCCTGATTTTGATGCAGGCGTTTAAAGAATTTTCGCCGCAGAGACACGGTAATAAAACATAATAAAAAAAACATCACGTTACATGAAAAGCACTTAATGCGACGGAACCCAAAATCGAAATCACTCTCCACATAATCCCAAAAGCTGGTTACCCTCCCCTCTCGTGGGCTCGCAGATATTATCAGCAGGATGTTTTATTTGTTCACTGAAAGCGTCCATATCCGTAAACAAACTGATAGTCTCCGGGCTTGATTATGAAAAAACGCCTCTTTTTCGTCAGTGACTCATGGCGGGGCGCACCCTTGTATTTACAGAATTTGGAGTAATGAGTCTTCTCATGTCTATACTCCTGGTCACCGCACCGGGACCGCCTGAATACCCGGTTTATCCCCACGCAGGTGGGGAACACTCTAAACATAGGTACTTATTTTATAACCTTTTTTATCACTTTAAAAAGTTACCCACTTTTTCTGATTTTTAAAGAACTACAACCTATTGAATAATATCAGGTTTAAAAGACACCAGCCGCAAGCCATCAAGGTCTACCGGCTCCCGTCGATTAAGACCCCAAGTCTGAAATTCAAATCCGGATTCATTGTTCGTCGCCCACGCCATAACCACATTGCCCTCGTCGGCCAGTACCGTCACTTGTTGCCAAATCATTTCCCGAACCTTGAGTGAGGTATCACCGACATAAACTCCGGCGCGGACCTCCAGCAGCCAGACCGCAAGCCGCCCGCGTAAACGAGGAGGGACCGCTTCCGTAACCACCATCAACATCGCCATGCGCTTATCTGAACCCCTCATCACCGATCTTTTTCGCTTCCGGAATAGCCACTGGTTGCGCATCATCCGGCGGTGGAGGCGGCTGAATACCGCCGGCAGCAAGTACCTCTTCAATCAACGGGATAAGTTGTGCCAGCATTTTACGACTACGGAAAATATCCCGACAGGCCAACCGTACCACTCGATCAGGGTTCTCCGGGCATTGTGCCGCGATTTCAAACGCTGCGGTCACGCGCCGCATGGGAATATAATTCATAAGGCAGGGCCAGATCGTTTTCTCGCAAATCCGCCACCCGAACCACATAGCCATGGTGACCACACACCGCTTCCAGCCAGGGAAGCCAGTGCTGACGCGGATGCTCATCAACATCGGATACCACCGCGTCATAGCAACACCAGTACAACCCAGCCGGACCGTGCGCCAACCGGGTTTGCGCCTGTGTAGGGAAACGACTGCTTTTACTTTCCGGGTTCAACGCCAGCCAGACATTCAGCGCCTTTGCCTGAAAGCGGATGTCCAGCTTACCAATATCGTGCAGGGCGATAAAAAAGAGCAACCATGCCCGCTGCCGTTGCGCTTCTGACCCGCGAACGCACAATGCGTGGCGCAATACCGCATCATTATCCAGCCAGCACGCCGCCACGGCGGTGACGTCCAGTGCATGATAAATCAGTGGATGAAATGATACCGCGCCGTCCGGTTCTACCGGACGGCATTTTCCCCAATAGCGGTAATGCCCTTCCATGACACGACTCCCTTAAACGAATAAGTAAAAGTTTGTCTAAAAATCACCGTTAAATGTGTTAACTCACACAAAAGTAAGTCATCTTCGCGCGCCATCGCCATCATCATCACGGACAATCGCATTAATTGCCAAAAAAAACGGCCTCCGAAGAGGCCGTTACTGAAAACATCACTGCGTTACTATACCGTTATTTCTTTTTCGCTTTCGGATTCGGCAAGTCAGTAATGCTGCCTTCGAAGATTTCTGCCGCCAGACCCACAGATTCGTGCAACGTGGGGTGAGCATGGATAGTGAGCGCAATATCTTCCGCATCACAGCCCATTTCAATTGCCAGGCCAATTTCACCCAGCAGTTCACCGCCGTTAGTGCCGACAATCGCGCCGCCAATTACCCGGTGCGTCTCTTTGTCGAAAATCAGTTTAGTCATGCCATCAGCGCAATCTGAAGCAATCGCCCGACCCGAAGCTGCCCACGGGAAGGTGGCGGTTTCGTAACTGATACCCTTCTCTTTCGCTTCTTTTTCGGTTACGCCAACCCAGGCGACTTCCGGTTCGGTGTAAGCAATGGAAGGGATCACTTTCGGGTCAAAGTAGTGTTTCTTGCCTGAAATGACTTCCGCCGCGACATGGCCTTCATGCACGCCTTTGTGCGCCAGCATCGGTTGACCGACGATATCGCCAATAGCGTAAATGTGCGGTACGTTGGTACGCATTTGTTTATCGACACGGATAAAGCCGCGTTCGTCCACTTCCACGCCGGCCTGGCCTGCATCCAACAATTTACCATTCGGCACACGACCGATCGCCACCAGCACCGCGTCATAACGCTGTGGTTCGGCCGGGGCTTTCTTGCCTTCCATCGTGACGTAAATACCGTCTTTTTTCGCTTCAACAGCGGTCACTTTGGTTTCCAGCATCAAGTTGAACTGCTTGCTGATGCGTTTGGTGAAGACTTTTACCACATCTTTATCCGCCGCCGGGATCACCTGGTCGAACATTTCCACCACATCAATCTCGGAACCCAGCGCATGGTAAACCGTCCCCATTTCAAGGCCGATAATACCGCCGCCCATCAGCAGCATACGTTTGGGAACGTCTTTCAGTTCCAGCGCATCGGTTGAGTCCCACACGCGCGGATCTTCATGTGGAATGAAAGGCAACTGGATCGGACGCGAACCCGCCGCAATAATGGCATTGTCGAAGGTGATCGTAGTGCTGTCGTTTTCACCGCTCACCACCAGCGTATTCGCGCCAGTAAATTTACCCACGCCGTTAACCACGGTCACTTTGCGATTTTTCGCCATACCCGCAAGGCCACCGGTCAACTGATTGATCACTTTTTCTTTCCAGGTACGGATTTTATCAATATCAGTTTTTGGCTCACCAAACACGATACCGTGTTCGGCCAGTGCTTTGGCTTCTTCAATCACTTTCGCCACATGCAACAAGGCTTTAGAAGGGATACAGCCGACATTCAGACAAACACCGCCAAGGGTGTTGTAACGCTCTACCAGAACGGTTTCCAGACCTAAATCAGCGCAACGGAAGGCGGCAGAGTAACCTGCTGGCCCTGCGCCAAGTACCACGACCTGAGTTTTAATCTCTGTACTCATCATGACCTCTTAATTGGCTATCCGGCGGGTCAGACGTCATTAGTTCGATGTTAAAAGCCCAACGCCCATCATCCACCGGGACGTTTCCACCGCAAGAGTTTACAGAATTGTTAATGAACTGCAAACAGCTTAGGGCAAAACGTCTCTCAACGATCAGGTCGACTGAACAACACGACCTTCGTCTGTGAGCAGGCTGGCTGACGCCAGCCTTGTTTACGGTTACATCACCAAACGGCGGATATCTGCCATGATGGTCGCAATATATGCCGCGAAACGCGCACCCGCCGCACCATCAATCACCCGGTGATCAAAAGAGAGCGACAACGGCAGTATCAGGCGAGGAACAAACTCTTTGCCATTCCACACCGGCTTCATCGACGATTTAGACACCCCCAGAATCGCCACTTCCGGCGCATTGACGATGGGAGTAAACGCTGTCCCCCCGATACCACCAAGGCTGGAAATCGTAAAGCAACCACCTTGCATATCAGAGGCCGTCAACTTACCGTCTCGGGCTTTCTTCGAAATCACCGTCAGTTCACGGGACAACTCAATGATGCCTTTTTTGTTCACATCGCGGAACACCGGAACCACCAGGCCGTTGGGGGTGTCCACCGCCACACCAATGTTGATGTATTTCTTCAGCGTCAGCTTCTGGCCATCTTCCGACAGCGAGCTGTTGAAGCGCGGGAACTCTTCCAGGGCTTTCGCCGCCGCTTTCATAATGAATACCAGCGGAGTTATCTTAACATCCAGCCTTTTCTTCTCGGCTTCCGCGTTCTGCTGCTTACGGAATTCTTCAACCGCGCTGATATCCGCTTCATCGTGTTGGGTAACATGCGGGATCACCACCCAGTTACGACTCAGGTTGGCGCCAGAAATTTTCTGGATGCGCCCCATCTCGACTTCTTCGATTTCACCAAACTTGCTGAAATCCACTTTTGGCCATGGCAGCATGCCCGGGAGTCCGCTTCCTCCGCTGGCGGCGGGCGCAGACTCGGCACGTTTCAGCGCCTCTTTCACCCACGCCTGAACGTCTTCTTTCAGGATACGACCTTTACGGCCGGTGCCTTTGACTTTGGCCAGGTTTACGCCAAATTCGCGCGCCAGGCGACGAATAACCGGCGTGGCATGAACGTAAGCCGCGTTTTCCGCAAACTCGCTCTGAGCAGGTGCTTTTGCTGCCGGCGCTGCAGTTGCAGTTGCAGTTGCAGGTTGCGCGGTTTTCGCTGGTGCCGGGGCGGCGGCTTCCGCTTTCACGGCTGGCGCAGCGGCATTGTTTGCCGCCTGGGCGTCGCCCGCGACGTCAAACACCATAATCAGCGAACCGGTTTTTACTTTGTCACCGACAGCGATTTTTATCTCTTTTACCGTACCGGCAAACGGTGCGGGTACTTCCATCGAGGCTTTATCACCTTCTACAGTGATCAACGACTGTTCAACGTCCACTTTATCGCCGACTTTCACCAGCACTTCCGTGACTTCAACCTCGTCGGAACCAATATCCGGCACGCTGACGTCTTGATTAGCTGCGGCCACATTTGCAGTTGCCGCCGGTGGCGCATCAGATTTTTTCTCTTCCGCCGGCGCCGGTGTTGCAACAGCGGCGCTGTCGGCAGATTCGAAGAGCATGATCAATTTGCCGGTTTCGACTTTATCACCGATGGCAACTATGATCTCTTTGATCACGCCAGCCTGCGGCGAAGGGACTTCCATCGACGCTTTGTCGCCTTCCACCGTAATCAGCGACTGCTCAACATCCACTTTATCGCCGACCTTTACCAGGATCTCGGTGACTTCCACTTCATCTGCACCGATATCCGGTACTTTGATTTCGATAGCCATGACTCTTTTACCTCTTATGCCAGACGCGGGTTAACTTTATCGGCATCGATATTGAATTTGGTGATCGCTTCTGCCACAACTTTTTTCTCGATTTCACCGCGTTTAGCCAGTTCACCCAGGGCGGCAATAACCACGTAAGATGCATCCACTTCGAAGTGATGACGCAGGTTTTCACGACTGTCGGAACGGCCAAAACCGTCCGTTCCCAGCACACGGTAATCACTGACCGGGATGTAGCTGCGAATTTGCTCTGCGAACAGTTTCATATAATCGGTGGAAGCAACCGCCGGCGCATCATTCAGAACCTGAGCAATGTACGGCACACGTGCAGCTTCCGTCGGATGCAGCATGTTCCAGCGTTCGCAGTCCTGGCCATCACGCGCCAGTTCCGTGAAAGAGGTGACGCTATAAACATCAGAACCTACGCCATAATCGCGCGCCAAAATCTGTGCGGCTTCACGCACGTGACGCAGAATGGATCCCGATCCCAGCAACTGCACTTTGCCTTTCGCGCCCGCAACAGTTTCAAGCTTATAGATACCTTTACGGATACCTTCCTCAGCCCCTTGCGGCATTGCCGGCATGTGGTAGTTTTCGTTCAGCGTGGTGATGTAGTAGTACACATTCTCTTGCGTGTCGCCGTACATACGTACCAGGCCGTCATGCATGATAACCGCCACTTCATACGCATAAGCCGGATCGTAAGAGATACAGTTTGGAATGGTCAGCGACTGAATATGGCTGTGGCCATCTTCATGTTGCAGGCCTTCGCCGTTAAGCGTGGTACGCCCTGAGGTACCGCCCACCAGGAAGCCGCGCGCCTGCTGGTCGCCAGCCGCCCAGCACAGATCGCCGATACGCTGGAAACCAAACATTGAATAATAGATATAAAACGGGATCATCGGCAGATTGTTGGTGCTGTAAGACGTCGCCGCCGCCAGCCAGGATGCACCAGCACCCAGCTCGTTAATCCCTTCTTGCAGGATCTGTCCTTTCTCATCTTCTTTATAGTAAGCAACTTGCTCACGATCCTGCGGGGTATATTGCTGGCCGTTCGGGCTGTAAATACCAATCTGACGGAACAGCCCTTCCATACCGAACGTACGGGCTTCATCGGCGATAATCGGTACCAGACGATCTTTAATTGACGGGTTTTTTAACATCACGTTCAGCGCACGTACAAAAGCGATGGTGGTCGAGATCTCTTTGTTCTGCTCTTCGAGCAATGAACTGAAATCATCCAACGCTGGCATGGTCAGTTTTTCGCTAAATTTTGCCTGACGGGTTGGCAGGTAGCCGCCCAGTTTTTCACGCTGACCATGCAGATACTGATACTCTTCAGAGTCTTTAGCGAAGGTGACATAAGGCAGTTTTTCGATGTTGGCATCATCCACCGGTACATTAAAACGATCACGGATATAGCGCACGCCATCCATATTCATTTTCTTCACCTGGTGGGCAATGTTTTTACCTTCAGCGGTATCCCCCATCCCGTAACCTTTAATGGTATGCGCCAAAATGACTACCGGTTTCCCCCTGGTGTCCTGTGCTTTTCGCAACGCTGCATACACTTTTTTCGGATCATGGCCGCCACGGTTCAGCGCCCAAATCTCATCATCGGTCATCTCTTTGACCAGTTCCGCAGTTTCCGGATATTTACCGAAGAAATGCTCGCGAACATAGGCGCCGTTTTTCGATTTAAAGGTCTGGTAGTCGCCATCAACGGTTTCATTCATCAGTTGGATCAATTTGCCGCTGGTATCTTTACGCAGCAATTCATCCCAACGTCCGCCCCACACCACTTTGATCACTTCCCAACCGGCGCCGCCAAAAATGCCTTCCAGCTCGTTGATGATCTTACCATTACCGGTGACCGGACCGTCCAAACGCTGCAAGTTACAGTTGATGATAAACACCAGGTTGTCCAGCTTCTCGCGCGTAGCAATGGTGATAGCGCCTTTTGATTCTGGCTCATCCATCTCACCATCGCCGAGGAAGGCATAAACAGTCTGTGCAGACGTGTCTTTCAGACCGCGATGTTCAAGATATTTGAGAAATTTGGCCTGATAGATAGCCGCCAACGGGCCCAGTCCCATGGAGACTGTTGGGAACTGCCAGAAATCGGACATCAGTTTCGGGTGCGGATAAGAAGACAGGCCTTTGCCATGCACTTCCTGGCGGAAGTTGTTCATCTGCTCTTCGCTCAGGCGCCCTTCAAGAAAGGCGCGGGCGTAGATACCCGGCGAGATGTGTCCCTGAAAATAGACTAAATCGCCGCCATCTTTGTCGTTACGCGCACGGAAGAAGTGGTTAAAGCACACTTCATAGATGGTTGCGGAAGACTGGTATGAGGACATGTGGCCGCCCAGTTCCAGATCTTTCTTTGAGGCATGCAACACGGCCATAATCGCATTCCAGCGGATCGCGGAACGGATACGCCGCTCCAGCGACGTGTTGCCTGGGTATTCTGGCTCGTCTTCAACGGCGATAGTGTTAATATAGTTGCTGACAGCGGAACCTGACGCAACATTAACACCACCTTTACGCGCCTCATTCAGCAGCTGATCAATCAGATACTGTGCGCGTTCAACACCTTCTTCACGGATGACCGATTCGATCGCCTGTAGCCAGTCGCGAGTTTCGATCGGATCCACGTCATTGTGTAAATTTTCTGACATGGGGGGATTCCTTATCTGTGTCTAATACGTTGAATTTTCTGGACGCTGTCTCCCTGTACTCTGGTTCATTGCAAAGCACAAGGAGGCAGGCCCGTCGTTTAGTTACCGCGTTTATTGCTACGCGTTATTCCTTACGTTGCTGTAAACGCCGCAGAGAGCGCTCTCGACGACTCTGCTCCCGGCTTCTGTCCAGCAATATTTCCTCAATAAACGCCAGATGGCGGTGTGAGGCTTCGCGTGCTTTTTCCGGTTCGCGTGCCACAATCGCCTCAAAAATACTGGCGCGATGACCACTCACTTGTGCCAGCATCTCCCGGCGCGAGTAGAGCAATTCAAAATTATGCCGTACGTTCTGTTCCAGCATTGGCCCCATACAGCGCACTAAATGCAACAGCACCACATTATGGGCTGCTTCTGTTACTGCGATCTGATACTGCATTACAGCATCGGATTCCGCATCCAGATCGCCACTTTCCTGCGCCTGTTGAATCAGCTTGTGGCAATCACGTATCCGTTGCAGGTCTTCCGCTGTTCCGCGCAAAGCAGCGTAATATGCCGCGATGCCTTCCAGCGCATGGCGGGTTTCCAACAAGTCGAACTGAGATTCAGGATGATCGGCCAGCAGTTCAACCAGCGGATCACTCAGGCTTTGCCATAGATTTTTTTGCACGAAAGTACCGCCACCCTGACGACGCAGCAGCAAACCTTTCGCTTCCAGACGCTGGATAGCTTCACGCAGGGAGGGACGGGAGACATCAAATTGTTTGGCGAGCTCACGCTCAGGGAGTAATTTTTCACCCGGACGCAGCGTTCCTTCCATAATCAGGAACTCAAGCTGTTGCTCAATTGCATCGGAGAGCTTTGGTTGGCGGATCTTGCTGTAGGCCATCTTCCCTTCTTCTGCCATCGCCCAGAGTAAATTGGTAATACCAATTGTAAAAAGGTGACGCTAAAGTAACAAAGTATTCACCTTATGTCTATATCGCATCACCTTATCACCCATGGCGCTTCACCGCTTAATCTGCCAGCCTGTCGACGGTAACATCACCGTATTATCACGGTAAACACCCCCCCTTTTTAGCAAAGATGACATGGGGTTAGCAGCAAACAGCGGTTTAACATTAAGCCAACATACCACGCCATTGTTGGTGTCTCATGCCGGAGAAAGGTAGCCATACCCATGCGCACAGCATGATTTTTCATGCATTTATGAGCACGAAAAGAGAAAGCAGGTGCAAACTTCGCCGCTTATCACTATTCTTGTCGCGAAGGTAGTGACTTTCTCAATTTCTGAGTATTAATACTGTAAAAAAATCAATACATTCTTTGTAAGATTATCCTTACAACAACGCGCAATGCGCCCGGTAAAACAAACGAAGAACAATAAATACATCACGAGGTTTTTATGGAACAACAACAAGGCGAAACGCTGAAGCGAGGATTAAAAAATCGCCATATTCAGTTGATCGCGTTGGGTGGCGCAGTCGGCACCGGCCTTTTTCTGGGGATCGCGCAAACGATCAAAATGGCTGGCCCCTCCGTGTTGCTTGGCTATGCCATCGGCGGCTTTATTGCCTTTATGATCATGCGCCAATTGGGTGAAATGGTCGTTGAGGAGCCGGTCGCCGGTTCATTCAGTCATTTTGCTTACAAATACTGGGGGAATTTTGCGGGTTTCGCTTCTGGCTGGAACTATTGGGTACTCTATGTGTTGGTGGCGATGGCGGAACTGACCGCGGTTGGCATCTATGTTCAATACTGGTGGCCGGAAATTCCAACCTGGGTTTCCGCCGCCGTGTTTTTCCTCCTGATTAACGCCATTAATCTTGCCAACGTAAAAGTGTATGGCGAGATGGAGTTCTGGTTTGCCATTATAAAAGTGGTGGCCGTGGTCGGGATGATCCTCTTCGGCGGCTGGCTGCTGTTCAGCGGTCGCGGTGGTCCGGAAGCCTCCGTCAGCAATATCTGGGATAAAGGCGGTTTCTTTCCGAATGGCATTCATGGTCTGGTGATGGCCATGGCAGTGATCATGTTCTCATTTGGCGGCCTGGAACTGGTGGGCATTACCGCCGCCGAAGCCGATAACCCGGAAATAAGCATTCCGAAAGCCACCAACCAGGTGATTTACCGTATTCTGATTTTCTATATTGGTTCTCTGGCCGTCTTGTTGTCACTCTATCCCTGGACCAAAGTGGTGGAGGGTGGCAGCCCGTTCGTGATGATATTTCATGAGATTGGCGACAACCTGGTGGCAAATGCGCTCAACGTGGTGATCCTGACTGCGGCGCTCTCGGTCTATAACAGCTGTGTTTATTGCAACAGCCGTATGTTGTACGGCCTGGCCAGACAAGGGAATGGTCCACAGGCGCTACTGAAAGTGGATCGCCGTGGCGTTCCGTATGTTGCGCTGGGAGTGTCTGCTTTCGCCACCGCGATTTGCGTGTTGATCAACTACATAATACCGAATGAAGCATTCGGCCTGTTGATGGCGCTGGTGGTTTCCGCGCTGGTGATCAACTGGGCAATGATCAGTCTTGCACACCTTAAATTCCGTCAAAAGAAAGATCAACAAGGTGTCACCACGCGTTTCAAAGCGATTCTTTATCCCCTGGGAAACTGGATTTGTCTGGCGTTTCTTGCCGGTATTCTGGTGATTATGGTCCTGACGCCGGGAATGGCTATCTCCGTCTGGCTCATCCCTGCCTGGTTAGTTGTGCTGGCTATTGGCTACACACTGAACAATAAAGCGCGGAAGTAATCTTCCGCCACCGCCGGTCAACCTCCTGTTGGCCGGCACGGGTTCTCCGCAGACGATTACACCAACGCGCCATAGATGGTCAGCAGCGCCACCACCACCACGATGACCAGTGAAACCTTCTTCGCCAGTGCTACCGCCACGCGCGGCGTTTCAATCTTATCAACATGGGGATCGCGCGCCAGCGAGTATTGCGCCAGACTGGTCAGCACCTGATATTGCACACGGTGACGATCGCCAAGCGAGGCGAACCAGGCGGGCAGCGCCCGCTCACCATGGCCGATCAACGCATAGGCCACACCGACCAGACGCACCGGAAGCCAGTCAAGACAGTGTAAAATGGCGTCAATGCCGGATTGTGCACGTTCCAGCGGGGAATGGTAACGCGCCAGCCAGGTCTGCCAGGCACGAAGAAAAGCATAGCCGACCAGTAAAACCGGACCATATACGCCGCCAACAACAAACCAAAACAAGGGAGCAAGATAAAAACGGTAATTAATCCACAGCAACGCATTTTGTAATTCGCGCAGATACTCGCGTTCATTGCAATCTACCGGGATACCGTGGATCAAGGTCAATTCTTCTGCCATTGCGTCACAGGCATGGGCATCCTCATGGCTGGCGGCGTTTAAATAGGCATGATAATGCAGGCGAACAGAGCCGGCGCCAATACACAGTAAACCGACGAGGATCCAGAACAACAGTTGAAAGACGCCAAATAATACCCCTTTCAGCGCCAGAATAATTACCAGCACGATAGCCATCGCCACCAGCGTCATCAACACCGTGCGCCATAAGGAAAAACGGTGACACCCACGAAAAAACACCGCCAGCCGATGGTCAAGCTGCCAGTGTTCGCCCATCTTGAACAACCGTTCCCAGCCTAATACCAGTAACACAGTAAATAGCGTCATGCATTGCACTCCGGCGCAGTGATATTGTCGGCGCCATCCAGAGAACGACGAAACGTTAACCAGTCAAACGCCGGGCCAGGATCGGTTTTCCGCAGTGGGGCAATATCACTATGACCCGTGATGTGTTCCACCGTCAGGGGATAGTGTTGCATCAAAAGTTGCGTGACATCATGCAACGCCTGATATTGCGCAGTAGTATAGGGCTGTGTATCCGTTCCTTCCAGCTCAATACCGATGGAAAAATCATTACAGTTTTCCCGGCCGTGATAACAAGAAACCCCGGCATGCCAGGCACGCAGATGGAAAGGAACATACTGGATAATTTCGCCATCCCGGCGGATCAAACAGTGGGCTGACACACGCAACTGACTGATTTCAGCAAAAAAAGGGTGATCATCCGGATTCAGCATGCCGGTAAATAACGCATCGATATAAGGCCCGCCAAACTCACCCGGCGGCAGGCTAATATTATGGACCACCAATAACGACGGTGCTTCATTCTGCGGACGGGAATTAAAATGGGGTGATGGCACGTGCCTGACACCAACAAGCCAGCCCTGTTGCAACTGCATGCCCTGTTCTCCTTCGTTCGGTTTGCAACAGATTAGCATGAATCCTGGGGACACTTTGTATCACTGATGCGCCAGGGAGAAAGAATGCCTTAATACCACGCCCCCGACGACAATCAGCCCTATATTGTTAAGTATACTAAACAAAGCGCAACCAACAACTGGCACGAATACAGTAAACAGGCTAGAGTGTCCGCATACTGACCAGCCACGTTGAGATCCCTTCATGACAACACGACGTTACGACCCGGACAGCCGTAAAGCTGATTTACTGGACCGAATTGAACATGACGTTCCCGGCAATGTAGCGTTTGCGTTGCAGGAAGATTTAGGCGGTGCAGTCGATGCCAGTAATGATATCACTGCCAGTCTGCTTCCCGATGATGCTCAGGCGCACGCCATTGTGATTACCCGTGAAGCGGGTGTTTTTTGTGGTAAACGTTGGGTAGAAGAAACCTTTATCCAGCTAGGTAATCGTACCGAGATTAGCTGGCACGTTAATGACGGTGACGCGATCACCGCTGATCAGGCCTTGTTTGAAATAACCGGCCCGGCACGTCTGTTGTTGACTGCTGAGCGCACCGTGCTGAATTTTGTCCAGATGCTGTCTGGCGTAGCGACTGAAGTCCGCCGTTATGTTGCATTGCTGGAGGGGACGAATACTCAGTTGCTGGATACCCGTAAAACCGTACCCGGGCTACGCACCGCAATGAAATATGCTGTCTTGTGCGGCGGTGGTAGTAATCATCGTCTGGGTTTGTCGGATGCCTATTTAATCAAAGAAAATCACATTATTGCGACGGGATCGATCAAAAATGCGGTGGAAAAAGCATTCTGGATGCACCCGGATGTGCCGGTAGAAGTGGAAGTCGAATCAATCGATGAGCTGCATCAGGCACTGGATTGTGGTGTTGATATTATTATGCTGGATAACTTCGCGATTGAACAAATGCGCGAAGCGGTGAAAATCACTGCAGGCCAGGCGCGGCTGGAAGTCTCGGGGAATGTCACCGATGAAACGCTGCGTACAGTTGCAGAGACCGGCGTTGATTACATTTCTGTCGGCGCGCTCACTAAACATATTTATGCGCTGGATCTCTCCATGCGTTTTCAGTAACTCCCCGTATTCGTTTGCGCCATCACTTGCTGAGGTGGCGCTCAACGCCCCGCCACACGTTGCGTGCCCGGTTCCAGAATTTTGTTACCCCGTTGTACATAGTGGAAAAATGTCCCGTGTTGTTTCCCGGAAAACACGTTAGCCACTGGTTTACCGTTTCTGTGCAAATTAAGGTCAGCACGTCACATTAACGGAGAACATGACATGGAAAAACAACGCGGATTTACACTTATCGAACTCATGATTGTGATAGCCATCATCGCTATCCTCAGCGCGATTGGGTTACCCGCTTATCAGGGCTACCTACAAAAAGCCGCACTGACCGACATGCTGCAAACCATGGTGCCGTATAAAACCGCGGTAGAGCTTTGCACTATCGAACAGGGTGCAATTACCCCCTGCAATGCCGGAAGTAACGGTGTACCTACCGCCAACGGCTCACGCTATGTTGCCAGCGTCAACGTGGCTGCCGGAGTAATTACACTCACGGGACAGGAAAGTCTGAACGGACTCACCGTTGCAATGACCCCTGTCTGGAGCAGCAATGAAGGCCAAATCAGCTGGCAACGGCGCTGTATCAGCGATAACACGCGCTTGCAGGATAGCTGCCGTGACGTGTTCCGTTTTAGCGATGCCGGGGTGGAATAATGACTGAACAGCATTCCCCCCTGCAGGCGATCTGCCAACGTTATCAGGCCATCATCCTGGAACACAGCGCGCAACAACTGAAAGTGGCGCTGCCCGAAAACGCTTCACCACAAAGTATTGAGGCGCTGCGTTTTGCCAGTCAGTGTCATGTGGACGTCGAATACTGGCCCCAGGCGCGCCTTGAGCAGTATAGCGATGAGCGCTCAGATGCCGACCAGACGCACCCTCATCCTCCAGACGATCCGCTCCCGGGTTCCGCCATTGAACTGGTTAATCAGACCCTGCTGACTGCTCTGCAACGGCGGGCGTCTGATATTCATTTTGAGCCACAGGCGCATTGCTTGCGTATTCGTTTACGAATTGATGGCGTGTTACAAACCTTACATAGCCGATGTGAGGTACCACGGGCCTCGGTGATTGCCCGACTAAAAATACTGGGCAATCTCGATATTGCCGAAAAGCGGATGCCACAAGATGGTCAGTTTACCCTGGCGCTCAATGGGAAAAATGAATCTTTCCGCCTGGCAACTTTACCGACACGTTTTGGTGAAAAAGCGGTGATTCGTTTGCTGCAAAGCAACGCGCAATCCATGGCCCTTGATGCTCTGGGAATGTCTGCCGCTGCCTTAAAACAGTATCGGGCAGCGCTGGCGCGTCCACAAGGGTTGATTCTGGTTACGGGTCCGACCGGCAGCGGTAAAACATTCACCCTGTACAGCGGATTAAGTGCATTGAATGATCCCGGTAAAAACCTTAGCAGTGTGGAAGATCCCATCGAGATCCCTCTGCCCGGTGTTAACCAGACCCAGATCAATACCAAAGCCGGTCTGGACTTTCATCGTGTGTTACGCGCACTTTTGCGTCAGGATCCCGATGTCATCATGCTGGGCGAAATCCGCGATAGCGAAACAGCCGAGATCGCCGTAAAAGCGGCGCAAACCGGCCACCTGGTGTTATCGACGCTGCATACCAACTCAGCGACTGAGACCCTGACACGCCTCAGCCAAATGGCTATTCCTGGCTATTTACTTGGTTCGGCACTAAAACTGGTGATTGCCCAACGACTGGTACGCCGGCTATGCCCACATTGCCGTTATCGGTCCGACGCCGTGGCCCACATTCCTGCATCGCTCTGGCCAGGCACCCTGCAAACCTGGCGCGCAACCGGCTGCGACCACTGTTTCTCCGGCTATTATGGCCGTCTCGCCCTGTTTGAGGTCCTCCCCATTAACGGTAAATTGCAAAATGCCATCGCCGCCAATGCCAGAGCGGAAACCCTGGCTGACCTTGCTAAGCAGCAAGGAATGAATGCGCTTTTTGTCGAAGGCCTGCACGCCATTAGCCGTGGAGATACCACACTGGAAGAGGTCAACCGCATCGTAGGCACTCATGATGGCTAATTGCATGCTTTATCGCTGGCAAGCGCTCAATGCACAGGGAGAATATCTACAGGGTGACATGTTGGTGCAAGAGCACCATGATTTGCTGCAATTGATGGCTGAACATGAATATTCTCCGCTAGGGTACAAACGCTGCAAAATTTATCGGCCACGCGACTGGCACTGGTCGCAGAAGATTACATTGATGCGTCAGTTAGCCACATTACTCAAAGCAGGAATGACAATATCAGACGGGTTGCGTCTTCTGAGTGAAGGCCACAGCCATGCCGGCTGGCGCGCGCTGCTAAGCGGACTGCATAACAGCGTGGCTCAGGGTAATCCGTTTTCTCAGGTATTGATGCAGTGGCCGATGATATTCCCGCCGCTGTTTCCGGCACTGATGCATGTTGGCGAGATCACCGGAAAACTGGATGAATGCTGCTTACAGTTGGCTCATCAACAGGAACGTCAACAACAATTGCAAAAGAAAGTACTGAAAGCGTTGCGTTACCCGTTGTTTATTTTGCTGGCTGCCCTGGCGGTCACTGCCGGTATGTTGCTGTTTGTTTTGCCGGAATTTGTCGCGATTTACCGGGCTTTTGACGCGCCGTTGCCCGCGTTTACTGCCCTGGTCATTGCGTTATCAGAAGGAGTACAACAGTGCGTGCTCCCGCTGATCCTGACCATCACATTGGCTGGCGTCATATGGCGCCGGCAACATACGCATTCGGTTACGTGGCAACGCAATGAACAGTTATTGTTGCTACGTGTGCCGCTGATTTCCTCACTCTACCGCGGCAGTCAACTCAGCCAAATTTTTACCACGCTCACGTTAACCCAACAGGCCGGGTTAACGTTATTACACAGTTTTGAGGCGGTAGAAAAAACCCTTAACCATCAATTGTGGCGTGAAGCCATTAATCAGTTACAGCGTCATATTGCCGCCGGGAAACCTCTGTATCAGGCCATTGCCGGGCACATGCTGTTTACACCGCTATGCCATCAGTTGATCAAAGTCGGCGAGGAATCCGGCGCGCTGGATGTGCTTCTTAACCGCCTGGCGCAATGGCATGAGGAGAATACTCATGAACTGGCTGATACCCTGGCTGCCACGCTTGAGCCCCTGATGATGATAGTGACTGGCATGCTTGTCGGTGCGCTGGTGGTCGCCATGTATCTGCCCATTTTCGGACTCGGCGATGCGTTGGGGTAGCAATCGGAAAAATATGGGAACGCCGCCCGTCAGTGAAAAGCGGTGGCCTTTATAGCGGCCAGAAAGTCGGCTGAACACTCACCACCAACGCATCTGCAACATGAATAACACGATAATGGCACTCAGCCGCCCTTCATCTGCCGTCTGTCCCCCTGCGTAACAGGCACCAGTTTTTGCCCACAAGTTCTGGGCAAAAACTGGTGCCTGCGGGGATAACAGACAATGGCGCGCACGATCCGGGGGGAAATGACACATAAACCCGCCCTCATGGACCATGATCGTTAGCGATTAAAAATCCGATTTTCCTGCTCAGCGACACGGATAAAGGTGGTGCGTTTTGTCAGTTCTTTCAGCCGCTCTGCCCCAACATAGGTACAAGCGGAGCGCAGTCCACCAAGAATATCGCGCGCGGTGGCATCAACCGGGCCACGTAGCGGGAGTTTCACGGTTTTCCCTTCTGCTGCACGGTATTGAGCCACACCACCTACATGACGTTTCATCGCGGATTCAGAGCTCATGCCATAGAACAGCATAAACTGTTCTCCGTCTTCCTCAATGAGGGTGCCTTCACACTCATCGTGGCCTGCCAGCATTCCGCCCAGCATCACGAAGTCTGCCCCACCGCCAAATGCTTTAGCCACATCCCCCGGCACCGCACAACCACCGTCACTGACAATTTGCCCTCCCAGGCCATGTGCGGCATCTGCACACTCAATCACCGCAGAAAGCTGTGGATAGCCCACCCCGGTTTTTACGCGAGTGGTGCACACCGAACCCGGCCCAATGCCCACTTTGACGATATCCGCGCCGGACAGGATCAATTCTTCCACCATTTCGCCGGTTACGACATTCCCTGCACAAATGGTTTTACCCGGACAGGCTTCACGTGCCCGCTGTAAAAAATCGACAAAATGCTCGGAATAACCATTCGCCACATCAATACAGATAAAATTCAGTGCGGGAGAAAGCGACAAGATCTGACGCATTTTTGCAAAATCAGCATCGGACGTTCCGCTTGAAACCATGACATGCTTCAGCACATTTTCCGGTACGCGAGCAACAAATGCCTGCCATTCTTCGACGCTGTAATGTTTATGTATTGCGGTAAGGATGTCGAACGACGCCAGCGCTTCCGCCATACGAAACGTGCCGACGGTATCCATATTGGCGGCAATAACCGGAACCCCTGACCATGCAATGTGCGAGTGTTTGAAGGTGAATTGACGTTCGAGTTCAACCTGAGAACGACTTTTCAGCGTTGAGCGTTTGGGGCGGATTAGCACATCTTTGAAACCCAGCTTTAAATCTTCTTCAATACGCATAAAATCTTTCCTGGTTAGTGGCGGTGATCGAGGATCAGGTGCTGGTGCCAGCTCCAGTGACACTATCATACTCGCTAAAAACGCGCCGACAAGACTGCGAAAATGCCTTTATTTACGTTACAATTGCACAAATTTACCTGAAAATTTTCTTTGTGATCGAAACCACAAATATTGTCAGTGTTATGACATTGATCCCTTTGTGAATACGGTTGCCTTCACAAGGTTATCTGGATAAGAGGCTTATGTGCTATACCGTCGCCTTAACCGGTGGGATCGGCAGTGGGAAAAGCACCGTTGCCAATGCGTTCGCCCGCCTGGGGATCGATATTATTGATGCCGATGTTATCGCCAGGCGCATGGTTGAGCCCGGCCAGCCTGCGTTATCTGCGATTGCAGAAAAATTTGGCGCAGATATCCTCAACACGGATGGCTCACTCAACCGCGCCAGCTTGCGTCAGAAGATTTTTAGTTCTGCCGCCGATAAATCGTGGTTGGATCACCTGCTGCATCCACTGATTCATACTGAGACATGCCGACAGTTAGCTGAAGTTCGATCACTGTGGTGCCTGTGGGTTGTGCCGTTGCTGGTGGAGAATCATTTGCAAACGCAAGCAGACCGTGTGCTAGTGGTGGATGTTGCGCCGCACATCCAACTTGAACGTGTGATGGCGCGCGATAATATCAGCCGCGAACAGGCGCAAAATATCCTGGCTGCCCAAACAACACGTGAAGTGCGTCTTGCCGTGGCAGACGATGTCATCGATAACAGTGGTTCGCCCGAGGCGGTGATACCGTTGGTTGCCGAACTACATCAGCGCTATATTGCGCTGGCTCAGGCAACAAAACAGGATTAACAGTATGAGCACAAGCATTCTTTTCGAACATCCGTTGAATGAGAAAATGCGCACCTGGCTGCGTATTGAATTTCTCCTCGACCAGTTACAGGTTAGCAGGATGATCACCAGTCATCAGGGAGCCCTGACCTTTTTTCGTAATACCGCTGAATTGCTGGATGTGTTTGAACGTGGTGAACTGCGCACAGAAATTTTGAAAGAACTTGAACGACAACAACAAAAATTGCGGGTCTGGTTAGATGTCCCCGGAGTGGATAAGGAGCGAGTTCATGAACTGAGCGATCGCCTGAAAACACGCGCAACACAGTTAATGTCAGCCCCCCGCATTGGGCAATTGTTGCGTGAAGATCGGTTAATCGCCCTCGTGCGTCAGCGTCTCAGCATTCCTGGGGGATGTTGTAGCTTTGATTTACCCACCCTGCATGTCTGGCTGCACCAGGCACAGACCGTGCGTGACAGCCAGGTGGCTATCTGGCTGGACTCGCTCAGTCCACTACGTGAGGCGTTATTACTGCTTCTTGATTTGATCCGCCAGTCCGGTGTTTTTCGCAATCAGACCAGCCTTAACGGATTCTTTCAGGATAATGCGGATGGGGCTGACTTGCTTCGTTTGCAACTCACGTTAGAAGATGCGCTTTACCCCCAGGTTTCGGGCCATAAAAGCCGCTATGCCATTCGCTTTTTACCACTGGACAGCGAACATGGCGACGTTCCGGCACGGCTCAGTTTCGCCCTTGCCTGTTGTTAAAAATGGAGAGTATTGATGAGTGACGAGGTTATTCTGGTCGACTGCCCGACATGTGGCAAAGAAGTTATCTGGGACGCGCAACATACGTGGCGACCATTTTGCAGCAAACGCTGTAAGTTAATTGATCTGGGTGAATGGGCGGCGGAAGAGCGTCGTATCGCCAGCCAGCCTGATCGCTCCGACAGCGAGGGCTGGAGCGAAGATGAAGACAATGTTACCCGAGATTATTGATGACCCGCTCAGGTTAATCAGCGACAATCTCCTGTTTTATAATAACTATTTCACTTCGGCTTTTAAGCGCGCCACCAGTTGATGGTTCGCGGGCGGAAACTCATCAGCCACCAAATCGCGCTGATTGACCCAGCGCTGTGGCTGTCCTTCCCGCCCATACGGTTCACCCTGCCAGTGATCAACGATAAAAAAATGTAATGTCACTCGCAGGTCTTCATAGCGATGATCAATAACATCAAATGCAGAAGCGTGGATCACCTCGATCCCGGTTTCCTCTCGCAGTTCGCGTTTTAACGCTTCCTCTGCGGTTTCGCCTGCTTCTATCTTCCCGCCCGGGAACTCCCACATGTTCGCCATATAGGCGCTGGCGGCACGTTGCGCGAGAAAAATGTCATACCTGGCATTACGAATAATCCCAACGGCAACCTGCAAGTGTTTGATCTTTTGACTCATGGCTGTGCGTAATCGCCCCGATGATTTCAGCAATGACTGCCGCGAAACATTGCCCTTCAAACGCCTGATACTGACATCTGCCGGGCAATCATATCAACATAACAAGGGGGCATTCGCGCCCTTGAGTTACTCAGGAAAGACGGCCATGACACTGTTTGTATTTTTTCCCGGAACCGCAAGGACAAGGATCATTACGCCCCACCTTTCGTTCTCCGGTTTGCGCCGCCAGAGATGCTGCCGCTTCGGTTTCAGAATCGACATGGCTAAGCTGCTGCTGCTGGGCCAGGCGCTCTGCATCGAGCCGGCGTTGCTCTTCCATCGCTTCCACTTCTTCCGGCATGCGCACCTGCACTTTGCTCAGCGTACTAATCACTTCATACTTCAGTGATTCAAGCATAGCGGCGAACATGGCGAAGGATTCACGTTTATATTCCTGCTTAGGATCTTTCTGCGCGTAACCACGCAGATGGATCCCCTGGCGCAAATAATCCATCGCCGCCAGATGCTCTTTCCACAACGAATCCAGTGTCTGTAACATCACGCCTTTTTCGAAGTTGCGCATCATGTCGAGACCAACCACCTCTTCCTTATTGTGGTAAACCTCTTTTGCCTGCACCATTATGCGCTCACGTAATGTCTCTTCGTGCAAATCGGGCTCTTTATCCAGCCATTCAGCGATCGGCAGCGGCAAATCAAAATCAGTACTCAAACGCTCTTCCAGGCCAGCAACATCCCACATTTCTTCCAGCGATTGGGGAGGAATGTAGCTGTCGATCGTCGCTTTAAACACATCATCGCGGATACTATTAATGGTTTCGCTTACATCAGAGACATCCAGCAATTCATTGCGCTGGGCGTATATCGCGCGGCGCTGATCGTTCGCCACATCATCATATTCCAGCAATTGTTTACGAATATCAAAGTTGCGGCTTTCCACTTTACGCTGAGCATTCGCAATCGCTTTGGTTACCCAGGGATGTTCAATCGCTTCACCGGGTTTCATGCCCAATTTACGCATCATGTTGGAGACACGGTCAGAAGCGAAAATGCGCATCAAGGCATCTTCCATCGACAGGTAGAAACGGGATGAACCCGGATCCCCCTGACGTCCAGCACGCCCACGTAATTGGTTATCAATACGGCGTGATTCATGGCGTTCAGTACCTATAATGTGTAACCCGCCAGAGGCCAGTACTGCCTGATGGCGCACTTCCCAGGCCGATTTAATCGCTTCAATTTCGACTTCCGTGGGGGCTTCAAGCGCTGCGATTTCCGCCTGCCAGCTACCGCCCAGCACAATATCAGTACCACGGCCAGCCATGTTGGTCGCGATGGTCACCTCGCTAGGCTGGCCCGCCTGGGCGACAATATCAGCTTCACGCGCATGGAACTTCGCGTTCAGTACCGCATGTTTGATCCCGGCGCGCGTCAGTTCACTGGACACCACTTCCGACTTCTCAATTGAGATTGTCCCGACCAACACCGGTTGACCATTTGCGGTACGTTCGCGGATATCCTCAATGATAGCGTCAATCTTCTCTTTCTCGGTCATATAGACCAGGTCAGCCAGATCTTTGCGCACCATCGGACGGTTGGTCGGCACCACAATGGTATCCAGCTTATAAATAGAGCTGAATTCAAAGGCTTCGGTATCTGCCGTACCGGTCATCCCGGCCAGTTTTTCATACAGGCGGAAGTAGTTCTGGAAAGTGATCGAGGCCAGTGTCTGGTTCTCGTTTTGGATCTCCACGCCTTCTTTGGCTTCCACCGCCTGATGCAAGCCGTCTGACCAGCGCCGCCCTTGCATAGTACGCCCGGTGTGTTCATCGACAATAATGACTTCACCCTCTTTAACGATGTAATCCACATCGCGGGTGAACAACACATGGGCACGTAATGCGGCCGTGACATGATGCATCAGCATAATGTTGGCTGGCGAGTATAGCGATTCGCCCTCTTCCATAATGCCTTCGCTAACCAGCAATTCTTCAACACAAATCAGACCGCGTTCGGTCAGGTGTACCTGGCGGGATTTTTCATCAACTGAAAAGTGGCCTGCGCCCTGGAAGGTATCAGAATCCTCTTTTTCCTGACGAATAAGATGCGGAATAATTTTATTAACTTTGATATACAGTTCCGAACTGTCTTCCGCCGGACCAGAAATAATCAACGGCGTGCGCGCTTCGTCGATCAGGATGGAGTCAACTTCGTCCACCAGGGCATAGTGCAGTTTACGCTGCACACGCTCTTCCGGACTAAACGCCATGTTATCGCGCAGGTAATCAAAACCATATTCGTTGTTAGTGCCGTAGGTGATATCAGCCGCATAAGCCGCCCGTTTTGCCGGGGCTGGCATGCCTGGCAAGTTTATGCCAACGGACAAGCCAAGGAACTCAAATAACGGCCGATTATTTTCCGCATCACGCTGCGCCAGATAGTCATTGACGGTAACAATATGCACGCCTTTACCGCTTAATGCATTCAGGTAAGCCGGTAAGGTTGCTGTCAGTGTCTTGCCTTCCCCGGTACGCATTTCGGCGATGCAGCGTTCATTAAGGACGATCCCGCCCACCAGTTGCACATCGAAATGGCGCATGCCGAACACACGCTTACTCGCTTCTCGCACGGTAGCAAAAGCTTCCGGTATCAGATTTTCCAGCACCTCGCCATTTTGCAGACGGGCGCGAAACTCATCGGTCTTTGCCTTTAGTGCTTCATCGGGCAAGGTTTCAAACGTCGCTTCCAGCTTATTAATAGCATCAACGGCTTTACGCATACGGCGCAAGGTACGATCATTACGACTACCAAATACTTTCGTTAATAATTTGATTAACATGGTAAATACATTCTCTTCTCAGCCACCAGTGGCAATGTCTGTCATTATTTATGACTCATATCAGGAAACGACTCCCTATGAGATTCAGTTAGCTGAGAATGGCGGGGCCGGCACGAATCCCCTGAACCTGTGCCACCCATAATCCGGTGTGATAATCGGTTGTGACGGGCAAGCGCTGAAGTACGGTATGACGGATAATGACGGGCAAGCGCGTCTCATGCGTCAGCAACGCATTAAGTGTATCGATCAGGGCGAGTTTTTGTACGGAAAGCGGTAACGCCTGCGGTGCATCAGGCAGGTGCTGGGGTGTCAGCGAAAAGGACAGATGGCGAATGACAGTACGGATTGCATGCTGATGCCAGTAATCCACCGAGATATTTGAGCGCCGCACACTCTCCTGGAGCTGCGCCAGCGTGTCGAAACGCCTCGCTGCACCCGTCGGATTATTAGCAGCCGTTTCCGACAAACTGCTTTGTTCAGCACTCTGAACATGCGTTCCAGGCAAACCGAGACCGGCAGCCACCATCCCCAACAAGAGATGTGGCCAGAAATAGCGTCTGCCAAATTGTCGCCAAAGATTAAAAATACCGATCACACTGATCCCATTTTGGCCCGCACACACGGTAACCCTGTTCTGTAAATTGTCGGGAGCCTGTTTTCTTTTGCCTTACACCTGCCACGGCAAGGCTCCCTTTGTGAGCGCAAATACTACCATTATTGGCCGCATTCGACATCAGGAGATCATCAATGCAGGTGGGAAATCCGCAAAAAAACTGTGCGAAAATTTAAGATTAACCAGCAGTAATCGTTATACGGCAGAAAAAAACAACTGCAGGAAGGAGATAAAAGGAACACAAATAAAAACAACTGGTCTTGCTGGCCGGAGAGAGTGCCAGTTCAACCAGTTGTTAGTATCGATCCTGGCTTATGCCAGAACCAGGTTAGGTGCTTTGAATACCAACGGAAGCTCAGCGTCGTCTTCAAACGTCGCCCATTCCCAGGCTTCTTGTGTCGCCAGAAGCGTCTGCAACAGTTTATTGTTCAATGCATGACCAGATTTAAAGGCGGTAAACGCACCGATAACATTATGGCCGCACATAAACAAGTCACCAATGGCATCCAGCAATTTATGGCGTACAAATTCATCTTCAAAACGTAAGCCGTCTTCGTTGAGTACCCGAAAATCATCCAAACCAATCGCACAATCTAAACTACCACCCAGGCACAGGCCTTTAGATTGCAGGTATTCGATTTCACGCATAAAACCAAACGTCCGCGCGCGGCTGATCTGGCGCATAAACGCTTCTGCCGAGAAGTTCAGGTAATAATGCTGAGAACTGGCATCAATCGCCGGGTGTTTGAAATCAATGGTAAAGTCAAGGGAAAAACCATTATAAGGTTTAATTTCCGCCCACTTATCACCTTCTTCAACACGCACGGTTTGCTTAACTCGCACAAATTTCTTCGCGCTGTTCAGTTCTTCAACACCCGCATCCAACAGCAGATAAACAAAAGGCGCCGCGCTACCATCCATGATAGGAACTTCAGGTGCGTTAACTTCGACCACAATGTTATCAATACCGAGGCCCGCAAGTGCCGCATTTAAGTGTTCAACTGTCGAAATACGCACGCCTTCATCATTAACCAGGCAAGTACTCAGCATGGTGTCGCGCACGTATTTTGCATCAGCCGGAAAATCCACCGGTGGATTCAAGTCAGTGCGGCGATAGATGACCCCGGTATTAGCCGGCGCAGGGCGTAACGTCAGCACAACTTTCTTGCCGGTATGTAAACCAACACCTGTCGCCTGAACAATACGTTTTAATGTCCGTTGTTTGATCATCATATTATCTCGCAAAATTACTTATCCTTTCGCCAGTGTATATCACTAACGGATGAACATTTTAGCACAAAGAGCGGCAACCCCCAACTCTCAGGATAATCTTAGTCCGCCTGCTTACGCAGGAATGCCGGAATATCCAGATAATCAGGCTCTTTGTTTGCTTGCGCGGTTGGGTCGTTTACCACTTTCGCCGCAGGTTTCTGCTCCTGTGGCAATGGCGACATACCGTGTTGCTGATAACGATGGTCCATCACTGGCTGGCTGGACTTATTAGTCACCAGGGTGATTTCCGGACGTTTGTCCATACCGATACCGGTCGCCACCACGGTCACCCGCAGTTCGTCATTCATTTCAGGATCCAGTGACGTACCAATCACTACCGTGGCGTTGTCAGATGCGAAGGCACGAATGGTATTACCCACTGTTTCAAACTCATCCAGACGCAGATCGAAGCCTGCAGTGATGTTAACCAGTACACCACGGGCGCCAGACAGGTCGATGTCTTCCAGTAACGGGCTGGAAATCGCCATTTCGGCCGCTTCTTCGGCCCGGTCTTCGCCACAAGCCACGCCAGAACCCATCATTGCGTAACCCATTTCGGACATCACCGTCCGCACATCGGCAAAGTCGACGTTCATCAAACCCGGACGCGTGATCAGTTCAGCGATACCCTGCACCGCGCCTTTCAACACATCATTCGCAGCGCCAAAGGCATCCAGCAAAGAAATGCCGCGACCCAGCACTTTTAGCAGCTTATCGTTCGGAATAGTGATCAACGAATCGACATGCTTCGACAGTTCGGCAATCCCCTGTTCAGCGAATGCCATGCGTTTCTTGCCTTCAAAGTTGAAAGGCTTGGTCACCACAGCAACCGTCAGGATCCCCAGATCTTTTGCGACTTCGGCCACCACGGGCGCCGCACCCGTACCAGTCCCCCCCCCCATACCGGCGGCGATAAAGACCATGTCCGCGCCTTCCAGCGCCGTGCGCAATGCTTCGCGGTCTTCTTCGGCTGAGGTGCGACCCACTTCTGGATTCGCGCCGGCGCCTAGCCCTTTGGTGATGTTATTACCAATCTGGATGGTTTGACCGACCGCTGTTTTGCGTAATGCCTGCGCATCGGTGTTTACCGCGAAGAATTCCACACCTTCGATACGCTCGCGTACCATGTGTTCTACAGCGTTACCGCCGCCGCCGCCGACGCCGATGACTTTAATCACCGCGTCATTGGTTAATTCCATAGGTTCAAACATAATTTCTCTCCGTTATGTGCCTGTCGCCTGGAGATCATAAAATATGCTTAGCATGATCCCCTTTTTCTAAAATTAAAACTCTTTTTTCAGCCAGCTATTAATGCGTTTAAACCAGTTACCGACTGACGCTCTTTTTTCGACCTCTGTCTCACCATTCAGATGAGACTCTTTTCCATAGTGCAGTAAACCCACCGCCGTCGAGTAGTACGGCTCCTGCGCGTAATCCGTTAATCCTGTGATATTCAGTGGCTGCCCGATGCGCACTTGCGTATGGAATACGCGTTGCGCGCAAGCCGCCAGTCCCTCAATTTGTGCCGCGCCGCCAGTCAGAACGATGCCTGCTGCCAGATGGTGTTTCACACCCTGCTGACGTAATTGTTCTTGCAGTTGTAAAATCTCGTCATTAACCAGATTGAGCAACTCGGTGTAACGCGGTTCAATCACTTCGGCCAGCGTTTGCCGTTGCAGACTGCGTGGCGGACGTCCGCCAACACTGGGAACTTCAACGCTTTCGTCTTTACCGACCAGTGAACCCAGCGCGCAACCATGGCGAACTTTGATTGCTTCAGCATCGGTCGGCGGCGTACCAAAGGCGTAAGCGATATCACTGGTCACCACATTGCCCGCGTAGGGAATGACTTTGGTATGACGCAATGCGCCACCGGTATAAACCGCGATATCCATCGTACCGCCACCGATATCAACCACACAGACGCCCAGTTCACGCTCATCTTCCGTCAGCACGGCAAAACTCGATGCCAGGCCGGCGAAAATCAACTGATCGACTTTCAAACCACAACGTTCAACGGCTTTCACAATGTTTTTTGCCATATCGTTGTGGCAGGTGATCAAATGGACCTTGGCCTGCATCCGCACACCCGACAAACCGACCGGATTTTTGATCCCTTCCTGATAGTCGATCGCATATTCTTGCGGGATCACATGCAAAACCCGGTGTTCATCGCGCACACGCACTGATTTGGCTGTGTGAACGACGTTTTCGACATCTTCCTGAGTCACTTCCTCTTCTGAGATGGGGACCATCCCGATTTCATTCTGGCAACTGATATGTTTTCCCGATAAGGCAAGATAAACAGAAGATATCTGGCAATCTGCCATCAATTCAGCTTGATCGATGGCGCGTTGTACGCATTTCACCACCGATTCCAAATCGTTTACGCCGCCTTTATCCATACCCCGGGACGGGCAACTGCCAACCCCGATAATATTGACCATGCCATCGGGCAGAACTTCCCCTACTAAAGCGGCAACCTTTGCGGTGCCAATCTCGAGTCCAACTACCAGTTTTCTGTCCGTCGACTTGATCATTGTTGTTTAGCCTGTGCCTGTGCCTGATTTTGTTGCTCTTTACTGTCCTGTAGCTCAATAAATGCCGGAGCCCAGCCTACTGCCGCACCTGAGTCATAACGTAAATCCACGTAGTTAATGCGTTTACTGTCCGCCGTCGCCTGCTGTTGCAGAACCGGGTAGAGCTCAATAAATCGCTTTAAACGCTTCATGTTTTCGTTACGCCCCAGTTCCAGACGAATGTCATCGCCCGTGACCAGTTGCCAGGAATGGCGCGCCGTCATCGAAGCCGCCTTCAACGTAAACTTGTTGCCAGACAGTACCTGGCTCATCTCACGGTAACCTGCCAGTACATCCTGCTCGCTGCCTTCCGGGCCGTATAACATCGGCAAAACTTCCTTGCCGATGTAGTGCGCCGGAACACTGAACGCTTTCCCGCTTTCATCCACCATGTGTAAATCATTCCATCGTGCTACCGGCACATACTCCACAAGATGAATCTTTAATTCGTCCGGCCACTGTTTGCGTACGCTCACTTGCTGGATCCATGGCAGTCGCTCAATCTGTTGCTGGATAACATTGACATCCTGCGACATAAAGGTTCCCGGCGAGCCCAGCGATAAAATCGCCTGGCGGATATCATCGTTGGTGGTGTAATGCGTTTTTCCTGTCACCACCAGTTTTGACAGCGGTAACCGCGACGCATCGTTCATCCATTTAACCACCACCAGCCCACTGAACAACATGATGCAGGCAACCAGCAACAGGAAGATGATGCCCGCCAGGCGCGAACCATTACTGCGCCCGGCATCCGCTTTCTCTTGTGTTTCCCGGTTGCGTACATTCAGAGCAGCCTGAGACATATTAATCGGCCAAATCCAGAATTCGCACAACCAGTTGGGAGAATGACATTCCCGCCTGCTTTGCCGCCATTGGCACCAGACTGTGGCTGGTCATTCCCGGCGAGGTATTCACCTCCAACAGCCAGAAATTTTCATCACCGTCCATCATCACATCCACCCGTCCCCATCCTCGACAACCTAATGAACGCCACGCTGCCATCACAATGTCGTTGAGCTCCGCTTCACGCTCAGCACTTAAGCCCGAAGGGCAGAAATACTGGGTTTCGCTGGACAGATATTTTGCTTCATAGTCATAGAAATCGCTGGCGGGCTGAATACGAATTGACGGTAAAATCATCTCGCCAAGGATAGCAACGGTGTATTCCGGACCACTCAAAAATGCCTCAATCAGTACTTCGTCATCATGGCGAAACGCTTCTTCCAGCGCCGCCGGCAGATCTTCACGCTGGTTGACCCGGGAGATCCCGACACTGGAACCTTCACTGACCGGTTTAACAAACAGCGGCATGCCAAGTGCGGTAATGCGTTCAGCCAGTTCACCCTCAATACCGGCGGCCATCTGTTGGCGGTCCAGCGCGACAAACGCAGGAACCGGCAGACCGTACCCCTGCCACAACAGTTTGGTGCGCAGTTTGTCCATCGTGATGGCCGAAGCCATAACACCACTGCCGGTATAGGGGATTCCAAGGAATTCCAGCACCCCTTGTAAGGTACCGTCTTCACCACCACGACCATGTAAGGCGATAAATGCTTTATCAAACCCCGCTTCTTTCAGGCGCGTCACCGGAAAATCACGGGTATCCACCGCATGTGCATTGACCCCCCCGGCCGTCAATCCCGCCAGTACGGCCTGACCCGACAGCAATGAAACATCACGTTCAGCGGAAACCCCACCCAACAATACCGCGACTTTCTCAGTCATGATGTTCCCCTTCATTCATTTGCGGTTGTAACCTTTGTTCCGCCAGTTTGCGGGCAATCTTGCCTACGTTGCCCGCCCCCTGCACCAGGATTAAATCGTTGCCTGACAGCGCTGGCGCCAGAACCTCGGCAATGGCGTCATGATCGGAAACCAGAATGGGATCCAATTTCCCCCGCCCACGAATGGTGCGACACAATGAACGACTGTCCGCCCCAGGAATCGGTGATTCGCCCGCCGGGTACACATCCAGCATCAGCAAGACATCAACCTGTGACAATACGTTAGCGAAATCGTCATATAAATCACGTGTCCGCGTGTAACGGTGCGGCTGGAAAATCATCACCACTTTTTTCTCTGGCCAGCCCGCCCGTGCGGCTTTAATCGTGGCATCGACTTCTGTTGGGTGATGACCGTAATCATCCACCAGCATCGCCGTACCGGCAGTACCATTGACCTTTTCCAGCGGAAATTCGCCCAGGAAGTCGAAACGCCTTCCGGTTCCCTGAAAACGCGCCAGCGCATTAAGAATATCGTTGTCGTCGATCCCCTCTTCCGTGGCGACCGCCACTGCTGCGGCAGCATTGAGTGCATTGTGCCGGCCTGGCGCATTCAGCATGACATCCATTAACGGTTTATCCTGGCGTGCCAGAGTAAAGTGCCCTTGTGCGCCATTCTGTTGGTAATTGTTCACGCGCACGTCAGCATCGTCGCTAAAACCGTAAGTGGTAATTTTTCGCCCCACGCGCGGGATCAGTTCACGGATCACCGGATCATCCACACAAAGCACCGCACGCCCATAAAACGGCAAATTGTGCAGGAAATTGATAAAAGTTTGTTTCAGATTTTCAAAATCGCCGTGGTAAGTGTCCATATGGTCGGCTTCGATATTGGTAACAATCGCCACCATCGGTTGCAGATGCAGGAATGATGCATCGCTTTCATCAGCCTCGGCTATCAGGTAACGGCTGCTGCCGAGGCGTGCATGCGTTCCTGCCGCTTTCACCAATCCACCATTGACAAACGTTGGATCTAACCCGCCTTCAGCATAGATGCTTGACACCATTGCCGTGGTCGTGGTTTTGCCGTGTGTCCCGGCGACCGCGATACCATGACGGAAGCGCATTAACTCAGCCAGCATCTCCGCGCGCTGAATGACCGGAATACGCGCCTCACGCGCCGCCACGATTTCCGGGTTATCGGGTAAAATGGCGCTTGAAACCACCACCACGCTGGCGTCATTCACGTTTTCCGGGCGATGGTTAAAGTAAAGCGTGGCGCCCAGCCCCGCCAAATGTTGCGTTACCGCATTGGGGGCCAAATCAGAGCCGCTAATTTGATAGCCTTCATTTGCCAACACTTCAGCAATACCGCCCATGCCTGCACCACCGATGCCGACAAAGTGAATGTGCCGGACGCGACGCATCTCGGGCACGATTGAACGCAGTTTCGCCAGTTGTTGTATATTCATCTCTTCTTTAGCCTGCAATGCCTTTTGTCGCTGTTTATTCATGTGGGTTTGCGATCTTCGCAACCCACTGAGTGATTGGTTACAACGCCGCGCGAGTCACTTCCGCAGCGACGCGTTCTGTCGCATCAGGGATCGCGACCGCGCGCGCCTTTTCGGCCATTATTCTTAGCGTCGGCCGATCCCATGATCCCAGGATTAACGCCACTTCATCGGCATTAAAGTCTGGCTGTTCGATAATTTTCGCCGCGCCCGCATTCTGTAACGGCAGCGCATTCCAGTATTGCTGGCGGTCTTTGTGTTGAAAGGGGACAAAAATCGCCGGTAACCCCGCCGCCGCCACTTCGCTCACCGTCAGCGCGCCGGACCGGCACACCACCACATCCGCCCAACCGTAAGCCGCAGCCATGTCGTCAATGAATTCGACAACCTGATGTTGCGTCTGCCCGGCGTCCTGGTATGCCTTGAGCACATTGTCCAGCGCCCCCTTACCCACTTGATGCCAGAGAGCGATACGATCCCCCATTTTCGCCGCAACCTGAGGCAGCGTCTGATTCAGCACGCGTGCGCCCTGACTACCGCCAATAACCAACACCCGTATCGGGCCTTCTCGTCCGGCCAGCCGTTGTTGCGGCAACGGCAATGCCAGCACATCACGCCGCACCGGGTTGCCCACCACGTCCGCATCAGAAAACGCGCCCGGAAATGCCTGCATGACTTTTTTCGCAATCCGCGCCAGCCACTTATTTGTCAGCCCCGCGATACCGTTTTGCTCATGCACCACCAGCGGAATGCCGCAACTCCAGGCTGCTAGACCGCCAGGTCCGGATACGTAGCCGCCCATTCCCAGCACCACATTTGGCCGCCAGGCCTTCATGATGGCGCGAGCCTGACGCCAGGCGTTAAAAATGTGCACCGGCGCCAACAGTAATGCTTTCAGTCCCTTGCCACGCAACCCACTGATACGAATAAAATCAATGTCGATACCATGTTGCGGCACTAATTGCGCTTCCATACGATCGGCCGTACCCAGCCAGCGCACCTGCCAGCCTTGTGCCATCAGATAATGCGCCACGGCCAGGCCCGGGAAGACATGTCCGCCAGTACCGCCCGCCATGACCATCAGCCGCTTTCCACTCATCGGCCACCTCGGGTAAACGCCTGCGCTTTTGCCAGACGCGTTTCATAATCTATGCGTAATAACAATACGATGGCTGTCGACATGATGATCAGACTGGAACCACCATAGCTGATCAGCGGCAGTGTCAAGCCTTTGGTCGGCAACATCCCGGCGGCGGCACCGACATTCACTAAGGCCTGAAAACTAAACCAGACGCCGATTGAACAGGCTAAAAATCCGGAAAAGCGTTGATCGATCTCCAGCGCACGCCGTCCAATCGACATTGCACGAAAAGCGACGAAGAATACCATTAACAGGGCCAGAACCACACCGATAAACCCGAGTTCTTCGCCGATAATTGAGAAAATGAAGTCGGTATGCGCCTCGGGCAAATACTCCAGTTTTTGTACCGAGTTACCCAGACCTTGCCCCCAAAATTCACCGCGTCCAAATGCCATCAGTGATTGCGTTAACTGATAACCACTGCCAAACGGATCGTCCCACGGGTTCAAGAAAGAAGTTACCCGTCGCATACGGTACGGTTCGGCAATAATCAGCAACACCACCGCAAAAATACCCGATCCAATGATCGACAAAAATTGCCACAATTTCGCTCCGGCGAGGAATAGCATCGCCAATGTGGTGACAAACAACACCACCACCGTGCCAAGGTCTGGCTGCGCCAACAGCAGCACCGCCAGCACCACCATGACCCCCATGGGCTTACAAAACCCCCAGAAGTTATTGCGCACTTCCTCGACCTTGCGCACCAAATAACTGGCGAGATAGCAAAACAGCGACAACTTCGATAATTCCGCAGGTTGTATGCGCAGGGGTCCCAGCGCAATCCAGCGCGAGGCGCCGTTCACCGAACTCCCCACCACCAGCACAATCAATAACATCACCACTGAAGCCAGCAACATGATGTTGCTATAGCGCTGCCAGAAATCCATTGGCACGCGCAACGTGACCAGTGAGATGCCCAACGCCAGCACCAGATAGAATGCATCGCGACGGGCAAAGAAAAACGGATCATCGGATAAACGTTGCCCGACCGGCATGGAGGCTGACGTCACCATCACAAAACCAAGAATCGCCAGACCAAAGGTGAGCCACAGCAACGTACGATCATAAAGCACCATACTGGCGGCATCAGTCTCTCGTCCACCCATCACCCACTCACGCAAACGCGAGCTGGTGGCGTTAGCAAGGCCCAAACCCGGGAGTCGCATCAGCCAAGCTCCTTTGCCAGTTGCGCGAATGCATCACCACGCTGTTCGAAATTATGAAACTGATCAAGGCTGGCGCAGGCGGGCGACAGCAAAACCATGTCACCCGCCTGCACTTGTGGCGCTATCAATTCCATCGCTTGTTTCATCGTCGTTGTTTTTACCGAAATATCCGCACGCAATTCAGCGAGTGCGGCGCCATCGTGTCCAAAACAATACAGACGGATATTTTCACCCTGCAAATAGGGCGTCAGTGGCGTGAAATCAGCTGATTTCCCATCTCCACCCAGTAATAGCCACAACCGACCGTTAACATGCAGCCCCTTCAGCGCGGCTTCAGTACTGCCGACATTGGTGGCTTTTGAATCGTTGATCCAACGGACACCGCGATTTTCATGCACTAACTGAAAACGGTGCGGTAAACCGCGAAAAGTGGTCAGCGCTTTCAGGCTGGTCGCCCGCGGTAACCCAACCGCATCGGCTAATGCCAGCGCCGCCAATGCATTGGTATAATTATGCTGGCCAACCAGTTTCATTTCTCCGGTATTCAGCACTTTCTCCCCGTTGATGCGCAACCAAACGCTACCCTGCTGGCGATTAAGATGGTAATCACCCACATCCACACCAAAACTGATGCAGCGTTTATCGGCACCCCGCACTGGCATGGTCAGCGCGTCATCGGCATTCACCACACAGGTCTGCGCATTTTCATAAATGCGCAACTTCGCGGCACGATATTGCTGCATCCCCAACGGATAACGATTCATATGATCTTCCGTCACATTGAGGATAGTGGCGGCAGCCGCTTTCAAACTGTAGGTCGTTTCCAGTTGGAAGCTGGAAAGCTCCAGGACATAAAGCTGTGCGGGTTGACGCAGCAATGTCAGGGCTGGCAAGCCAATATTGCCGCCCACACCGACTTGCCATCCTGCGGCTTTCGCCATGTCGCCAACCAGCATAGTGACCGTACTTTTACCGTTTGAACCAGTAATCGCCACCACCGGCGCCTGGGCTTCGCGGCAGAACAATTCAATGTCGCCAATAATTTCCACCCCTGCAGCGGCGGCATCCACCAGCGAGGGATGCGCCAGTGCGATACCTGGGCTGGCAATAATTAAATCCGCCGCCAGTAACCAGTCATCGTTGAGCGATCCCAAATAGCGTTCGACTTCGTCTGGCAGTGTATCAAGGCCAGGCGGTGACTGACGGGTATCCATGACGCGTGGCGCTACGCCTTGCGCTAAAAAGAAATCAACACAGGAAAGCCCGGTCAGGCCCAACCCGATGATGACCACTTTTCTACCCTTATAGTCAGCCATGATTAACGCACCTTCAGTGTTGCCAGGCCAATAAGCACCAGCATCAGCGAAATAATCCAGAAGCGGACGATAACGCGCGGTTCCGGCCAGCCCTTCAATTCATAATGGTGATGAATCGGCGCCATGCGGAAAATACGCTGACCACGCAGTTTGAAGGAGCCCACCTGCAAGATCACCGACAGGGTCTCGACAACAAATACGCCCCCCATGATGACCAGCAAAAACTCCTGTCGCAGCAGCACCGCAATGGTCCCTAACGCGCCACCAAGCGCCAGTGATCCGACATCGCCCATAAATACCTGGGCCGGATAGGTGTTGAACCACAAGAAACCCAGCCCTGCACCGACAATCGCCGTACAAACAATCACCAGTTCGCCGGCATGGCGCAAATACGGAATATGCAGATAAGCGGCAAAATTCATGTTACCGGTGGCCCAGGCCACCAGCGCAAAACCACCGGCGACAAACACCGTCGGCATAATCGCCAAACCATCAAGGCCATCGGTTAAATTCACCGCATTGCTGGTTCCAACAATGACAAAGTAAGCCAGCAGTAAATAGAGCAAACCAAGCTGCGGCATGATGTCTTTGAAGAAAGGCACCACCAGTTGTGTGGCCGGGGTATCTTTGCCGATGGCATACATCACAAACGCCACAGCCAGGGCAATGACCGACTGCCAGAAATATTTCCAGCGGGCGATTAATCCCTTCGTGTCTTTGCGCACGACTTTACGATAATCATCAACGAAGCCGACAATGCCATAACCTATCAGCACCACCAGCACGCACCAGACATACGGATTGGACGGATAAGCCCACATCAACACCGAGATGGTGATCGAGGTCAGGATCATCAGCCCGCCAATGGTTGGCGTACCACGTTTGCTGAAGTGCGATTCAGGACCGTCATTACGTACCACCTGGCCAATTTGTAATTTTTGCAACCAGGCAATCAGGCGTGGGCCCATCCACAAAGAGATAAACAAGGCGGTCAGCAGGCTGACGATGGCGCGAAACGTCAAATAGGAGAAGACGTTAAAACCAGAATAAAAAGCGACCAAATGTTCGGCCAGCCAGACTAACATGTTTCTTTCTCCTGTAAGGTCTGTACTACCTGCTCCATGGCGGCACTACGCGAACCTTTGACTAACACGGTGATTTCTTTATGTTGCGCTATCAGTGAACGCAGGCGCTGAGTCAACATGGCTTTGTCGGTGAAATGTTCCCCAACGCCACTGACCGCGCTAATATTTTGACTTAATGCGCCAACACTGAGGACTTTATCAATCCTTGCCTTGCGAGCAACCTCGCCCACCTCACGGTGACATTCCGCCGCCCCGGCGCCCAATTCCGCCATATCACCCACCACCATCACACGGTAACCCGGCATGTCTGACAACACCTGCGCGGCGGCGGTCATTGAAGCGACATTGGCGTTATAGCTGTCATCTAACAGCAATTTATGTTCAGCCAGCACGATGGGATACAAACGCCCAGGCACGGCGTTCAGGGTGGCTAAGCCTTGTTGAATCGCACTGAGCGGCGCATCCACGGATAATGCCAGCGCAGAAGCCGCCAGCGCGTTAGTGATGTTGTGCCGTCCAGGCAACGGCAAGGTCACAGCAATCTCGCCGCGCGGTGAATGTAAGGTGAAATGCGTCCTTTGCGGGCTGGTATTGATATTGCTGGCATAAAAATCACTGCCGGATTGTTTTTCGGTCGAAAAGCGCCACACGGTGTGATCGGACAACGCACTCTGCCAGCGCGGCCAGTCATTGCTGTCCGCATTGATAATCGCGACCCCCTGTGCGGGTAAGCCCATAAAAATCTCACCTTTGGCTTTCGCAACGCCCGCCAGTGAACCAAAACCTTCCAGATGAGCCGCCGCGAGGTTGTTGATCAATGCGCTTTCCGGGCGAGTTATCTCAGTGGTCCAGGCAATTTCCCCCTGATGACTGGCACCCAGTTCGATCACCGCATACTGATGGGCAGCGGTCAAACGCAGCAATGTCAACGGCACGCCGATGTCATTATTTAAGTTACCCGCCGTCGCGAGTGTTTCACCGCACTGGCGCAGAATGGCCGCCGTCATCTCTTTAACGGAGGTTTTACCTGAAGAGCCGGTGAGCGCCACCACGCGTGCAGGCACTTGCTGACGTACCCAGGCCGCCAGTTGCGCCAGTGCGATACGGGTGTCCGCCACCACCACACAGGGAACTGAAACTTGCAAGCGCTTACTCACTAATAATGCTGTCGCACCGTTAGCGATAGCGTCCTTAGCAAAGTCATGAGCATCAAAGCGTTCACCCGCTAAGGCAATAAACAGGCTACCGGCAATCACATGACGGGTATCCGTGGATACGGCATCAATGAGCAGATCATCGCCAACCAGATGGCCTAAGGTTACCTCTGCCAGTTTTTTCAGGGAGAGCGTAATCATGCCAGTCCTCCCAACAGGCCCGCGACCGTCAAACGATCAGAGTAATCAAAGTGACGGTTGCCGATAATCTGGTAATCTTCATGGCCTTTACCTGCAACCAACACGATATCGTCAGGGTTTGCCTGCATAATGGTGTTCGTGACCGCTTGCGCTCGTCCCAGGACCGTTCTGGCCCGGCCCGGGTCCAACAAGCCACTGAGAATATCAGCCACAATCGCAGCGGGTTCCTCACTGCGGGGATTATCGTCAGTAATCACCACCACATCAGCGAGTTGTTCAGCGATCGCACCCATAAGTGGGCGCTTACCTTTATCACGATCGCCGCCACAACCAAAGACACACCATAAGCGTCCGGTACAGTGTAAACGCGCCGCTTCCAGCGCTTTTTGCAGTGCATCCGGGGTGTGCGCGTAGTCCACCACCACGGTCGGTTTACCGGCAGCACTGAACACTTCCATGCGACCACACACCGGTTGTAATTGATGACTGATGGTGATCAGGGAATCCAGGGGATAACCCAACGCCAGCAAAGTCGCCAGCGCCAGCAACAGGTTACTGACATTAAATGCCCCCATCAGGCGGCTGTCGATTTCGCCATTACCCCAACTCGACGCCAGTGTAATCGCCGCACCATTATCGTGGTAATCGATACGCGTCGCTTTCAGCCAGCGCCCCTGCCAGTCTGTCGGTACCGCATTTTCCAGCGAGACGGCCACCGCATCCGGCAATTTTTCCAGCCAGCGACGGCCAACCGCATCATCAGCATTGATGATCGCCTGCCCAGTTTGATGCTCAGAAAACAATAACCATTTAGCCGCTTCGTAGTGCGCCATATCGCCGTGATAATCAAGATGATCACGACTCAGGTTGGTGAATACCGAGGCAGCAAACGGCAATGCCGCCACACGGTGCTGTACTAAACCATGGGAAGACACTTCCATCGCCGCCAGCGTAGCGCCCTGCCCGACCAAATCATGTAACACATGCTGGATATCCACGGCCGAGCCAGTGGTATTCTCACTGACCATCAGGTGACCATACAGGCCGTTGCCTACCGTGCCTAATACGGCGCCGGTTTCCCCTAACAGGCCAGCCCATTGCGCAATCAACTGAGTGGTCGTGGTTTTACCGTTGGTCCCAGTGACGCCAATCAAGCGCAGTTTGTCGCCTGGCTGGCCGTAGAAGCGCCCCGCCAGCGCCGAAAGACGTTGCGCCAGTTGGGTCAAAAAAACCACCGGGACACCGTGTATTTCGCGAATGTCGCCATCTTCAGCTTCGCCTGACGCCAGGGCGATTACCGCGGCGGCACCTTGCGCAATAGCTTGTGCGATAAAATCTCGTCCATCGACCTGATGACCCGTAATCGCCACGAACAGATCGCCAGACGCCACTTTACGGCTGTCCAGTATCATTTCACGGAGCGGACGCTCCGGCGCGTCAGGCACCCACGGAGCCAGTAAATCGCGCAAGTTACGATCTGTCACTTGATCCCTCTTTTCTGTTAATGACCATGTCGCTCTTATCAGTGGTCGGCAAAGCATCTGGCTCAATATTCATGGTGCGTAATACCCCCCCCATGATGGCGCCGAATACCGGAGCAGAAACCGCACCACCGTAGTATTTCCCTGCTTGCGGATCATTGATAACCACCACCAGTGCAAATCGTGGATGGCTGGCAGGTGCAACCCCTGCGGTATAAGCAATATATTTGTTGACGTAGCGGCCGTCCGGTCCGACTTTTTTCGCAGTACCGGTTTTGATCGCAATGCGATAGCCTTTAATCGCGGCTTTTACACCGCCGCCGCCAGGCAATGCCACACTCTCCATCATATGAACGACCGTTCTGACCCACTGTTCCGCGAAAATGCGTTCGCCAGCTACGGGCGGGTCAACTTTGGTGATCGACAACGGGCGCTGAATGCCGTAGCTGCCGATGGTTGCGTAGACTCGTGCTAATTGTAACGGGGTTACCATTAGCCCGTAGCCGAAAGAGAAGGTGGCCCTCTCTATGTCAGACCACCGTTGTTTTTGAGGATATAAGCCACTGCTTTCTCCAACCAACCCCAAATTGGTCGGTTTTCCCAATCCAAAACGTGAGTAAGTATCCACTAACGCTGAGGAGGGCATCGCTAACGCCAGCTTTGAAACACCAACGTTACTCGACTTCTGTAAGACTCCGGTCAGGGTCAATTCGCTGTAGCGCGCCACATCTTTGATCTCATGACCACTAATGCGATAGGGCACGGTATTCAGTACACTGCTTTCTTTCACCACCCCGCGCTGCAGGGCGGTCATGACCACCATCGGTTTCACCGTGGAACCGGGTTCGAAGATGTCGGTGATTGCGCGGTTGCGCATCACATCTTTCGGTGTGTTGCTGAGATTATTCGGGTTATACGCTGGGCTATTGGCCATCGCCAGTACTTCACCGGTATTCACATCCACCAATACCGCCGTACCTGACTCGGCTTTGTTAAATGCCACCGCATTATTCAGTTCGCGATAAACCAGCGCCTGTAAACGCTCATCAATGCTGAGTACCAGGTTGTGGGCCGCCTGGCTGTCAACGGATGAAATATCTTCAATGACCCGACCAAAGCGATCTTTACGCACGGTGCGTTCACCCGGCTGACCGGTGAGCCACTTGTCGAAACTTTTTTCAACCCCTTCAATACCCTGGCCATCAATATTGGTAAAACCGATCAGATGCGATGTTACCTGGCCTGCGGGATAGTAACGACGCGATTCCGCACGCAGATAAATACCGGGTAACTTAAGTTTTTTGATGTAATCGCCAATCGCCGGATTCACCTGGCGGGCCAGATAAACAAAACGGCCTTTCGGATTAACATTAACGCGCGACGACAACTGGTCGAGTGGGATGGACAGCGCGTCAGACAATGCCTTCCAGCGGCTGTCCAGCGTGATACCCCCGTGTTCGTTAAGTTCTTTCGGATCAGCCCAAATGGCATTCACGGGCACACTTACCGCCAGCGGACGTCCCGCACGATCACTGATCATACCGCGGGCGGTCGGAATTGCCTGGACGCGCAACGAACGCATGTCGCCTTCACGTACCAGTTTGTCGGGATTGATCACTTGCAAGTAAGCCACGCGCAGCAATAACCCCATCAACGCGAGAAAAATACAACCGCACAGCAACGCAAAACGCCAGCTGACAAAGCTGGCTTGATCTTCCTGTTTTTTCAATTTAAGCGTCTTGGTTGCGGCTCTCATCGAGTCTGTGGTTCCTTATTGCTGTACCACGATGTTTTCCTGTGACGGATCGACATGCTGCATTTGCAGTTTCTCGGTTGCCGTACGCTCAACCCGACTGTGATCGCCGAGGGCATTCTCTTCCAGAATCAAGTTACGCCATTCAATATCCAGTGCGTCACGCTCCAGAACTAACTGTTCACGTTGGGCTGTCAATAAACGGGTTTTATGTGCGGTGGTCACCACCAACACCGCTGAAACCATAACAACAACCAGTAAAATCAGCGCAATCTTGCCGTGACGCAGCAGGTCGCCACCAATCACACCTGGTAAACTGTGCCGCTCGTTACCCATCATCCGACGATCCTTTCAGCGATACGCAATACCGAACTGCGCGCACGTGGGTTATCTGCTACTTCACCTTCGCCCGGCATCATTTTGCCAAGCACTTTTAACTCTCGGCCACCCAGTTGCCTTAACTGTATTTCCGTCATTGGCAGCCCCGCTGGAACCTGAGGGCCACGACTTTGTTCCCGCATGAAGCGTTTTACGATGCGATCTTCCAGTGAATGAAAGCTAATGACCGATAAACGCCCTGCCGGAGCCAGCGCAATCAACGCCCCTTTTAACACCTGCTCTATCTCATCCAGTTCACTGTTGACCCGAATACGAATCGCCTGAAAACTGCGGGTTGCCGGATGCTTAAATTTGTCTTTCACCGGTATGGCCGCCGCGATCAGATCAGCCAGCTCTTTTGTTCGTGTTATCGGTTGCTCACGATTACGCGTCACGATGGCACGCGCGATACGTTTGGCAAATCGCTCTTCACCGAACGTTTTCAACACAAAGGCGATATCGTTTTCTTCTGTCCTGAGCAACCAGTCTGCGGCGGACAGCCCGCGTGTCGGGTCCATGCGCATATCCAGCGGCCCATCACGCATAAACGAAAACCCCCGCGCCGCATCATCCAGTTGTGGCGACGAAACGCCTAAATCGAGCAAAATGCCATTAATCTTGCCGGTTAACCCGCGCTCCTCCGCATAAGCAGCCAGGGAAGAAAACGGGCCATGAATAATGCTAAAACGGCTATCCGTGATATCTGCCGCCGCCGCAATCGCTTGCGGATCGCGATCAATCGCATAAAGACGGCCGTTATCTCCCAGTTGGGAAAGGATCAAACGCGAATGACCACCGCGCCCGAACGTGCCGTCAATGTAGATGCCGTCATCCCTGATGTTGAGCGCGTTGACCGCCTCATCTAACAACACCGTGGTGTGTTTAAAATCTGCCTGCATAGCTATAGCGATAATTCCTGCAGCCGCTCGGATAACGGCTCCCGAGTTGCCTGTTCAGCGTCAATATCATTCCTGACTTGTTGATACCAGGTCTGTTCATCCCACAGTTCAAACTTGTTGAACTGTCCAACCAGCATCACTTCTTTTGCCAGGTTCGCATGTTGGCGAAGGGTATTCGCCAACAGTAAGCGGCCAGCGTTATCCATCTGGCATTCACTGGCATGCCCTAACAACAGGCGCTGAACACGGCGTTCAGCCGGATTCATACTGGATAAACGCGACAGCTTATGTTCAATAATTTCCCATTCAGGCAAGGTGTAAAGCAGCAGACAGGGCTGATGGAGGTCAATGGTACACACCATTTGCCCTTGCGATTCCCCGATCAGCGTTTCGCGGTAGCGCGTCGGTACGGCAAGCCGCCCTTTGCTGTCGAGATTGACTAACGTTGCCCCACGGAACATGCCAGTCTTACCCCTTAGTTACCCTTTCTCACCACTTTGCCCCACAAATTCCCACTCAATGAGTTTACGGAGCGAAGGAAAACATTGTCAAGCCGCAGTGCGGAATGAATGAGATTATTTATGAAGGGATAAACAGGAGGATGCGTTAAAAATAACGTCTGTCTGTACACAATTAAAAAATAACCTGATGAATAATGACAAAAAAAATCACAACAATACGCATTATGTCCAAAAATATAACGCCTGAAAGACGATAAATTATCGTGACAGACTTTGCGACGCGGGTTGCATTTTAAGGTATTTCCGAATCATTGCCCAGCCCATTACGGCCGTGCCAGGCTGGGAATGCACAACGAAGAATAAAAAGTTGAAGCGTTAGAAAACCTTAGCGGCGGGAAATATCGCTGACTTTAATGCAAAAATGGCATCACGCGGAATAAATACACTTATTTACTTTGTGGTTATTTCAGTGCCATCGCACAAACAAGTGAAAAAAGGCAGCATCTGCGCGGCTGCCAATAAGTTAACTGGTTTTACGGCTTAATCTTCCCCGGCGAAACAAATTACGCCGCATATAAGTTAATCCCGCTTTCGGTTTACGCGGCTCATCAAGGCTGGCAAGCACCAGTTCCAGCACCCGTTCGGCAACATCCCGATGGCGCTGCGCCACCGCCAATACCGGGCATTCAAGAAAATCAAGAAACTCGTGATCACCAAATGTCGCGATTGACAAATCTGTGGGTAAACGACCTTCTCGCTTCAACGTCACATCCATCACTCCCTGTAGCAAACCAAAAGAGGTGGTAAAGAGCGCATCCGGCATGGGGTGATCATTCAGGTACTTTTCAAATAACGCCGCGGCTGTCGAACGTTCAAAACTGTTGGCATAAATAAAGTCGACCGGGCGTTCATCACCTTCCCAGGCATCCCGAAAACCGATTTCACGCAGGAAACTCACGGAGAGCTCAGGGAGCGCGCCAAGATAAAGCACATTTTTCACCGGCAATTGACGCAGTTCAGCCGCCAGCATATTGGCATCTTCTTGATCAGCGCCGACCACGCTGGTGAAATGCTCGCGATCAAGGGCGCGATCAAGGGCGATGATCGGCAGCGAGTCGTTGATCCAGCGCTGATAAAAGGGATGTTCCGGTGGCAGTGATGTTGAGACGATAATGGCATCCACCTGACGTTGCAGCAAATGCTCAATACAACGCATCTCATTATCTGGCTGGTCTTCAGAACAGGCAATCAATAACTGATAACCACGTTGCCGCGCCTGACGCTCAAGGTAATTGGCAATCCGTGTATAGCTGGTATTCTCAAGGTCAGGAATAACCAGACCAATTGATCGTGTGCGTCCGGCACGCAGTCCCGCCGCAACAGCATTGGGATGGTAATTATGCTCACGCACTACCGCCATGACTTTTTCGACGGTTTTATCGCTGACACGATACTGCTTGGCTTTGCCATTAATAACATAGCTGGCAGTGGTGCGCGAAACGCCAGCGAGGCGCGCAATTTCATCCAGTTTCACAATAACCCCACACCTCTGATGACACACGACGGAATAAATAACTGCATTGTGGTCATGGATAAGACATTTGTTACATCTAACAGCAGAAAAGCATGCCAGGCAACTGCTTTTCATCGACTTAGAGGATCAACCACAGGAAAAAAAACCTGGCAAGAAGCCAGGTTTGCATTATGTCATTAACGATGAATAATCGATATCAACGCATAATGCGTTCACCACGTGATACGCCGACAATGCCGGAACGTGCTACTTCAACAATTTCAGCAATATCCCTGATCGTACTGAGAAAGGCATCGAGTTTATCACTGGTGCCTGCCAACTGAACCGTGTACAACGTTGGCGTGACATCAACAATCTGGCCGCGAAAGATCTCTGTGTTACGTTTAACTTCATCACGCCCGTAACCACTGGCCTGGATTTTCACCAGCATAATTTCACGCTCAATATGCGCACCCCGACCCAGCTCACTCACACGTAATACGTCAATCAGTTTATGCAATTGCTTTTCGATCTGCTCCAGCACTTTTTCATCACCCACGGTTTGAATTGTCATGCGGGAAAGTGTTGGATCGTCAGTGGGCGCCACGGTCAGGCTTTCAATGTTGTAACCTCGCTGTGAAAACAAACCCACCACGCGGGACAATGCGCCGGATTCGTTTTCCAGCA
>JAATFO010000027.1 GCA_015655145.1 Enterobacterales bacterium
CCAGCAATAAAATCCGTCCGCTGAACCCGCTCTGTTGTAAGATTTGCATCGGTAACCAGGTCGATTTACCCGCGCCAGTCGGGGCAACCAGCAACACCTGCGGCGATTGTTGCAACGCTGTCAGCACTTCGGGTAACACAACACTTACCGGTAAAACAGCCAAACGAAAACTCCGATCCAGCAACGCATTAAGTTGGCCAGCATTGTAGCATCCCTCCGTCAGCTTTACCGGGCTGTCTGGCGATTGCCCCATCGCACAGGATGTCGTTGTGTCATGGACAGAAACCAGTGACACTGTCAGTATGCCCTTTTATTGTCAGTCGCCGTACTACCTTGCGCATCAGCTGTATTGCGTGCACCGTGCGAGCAATGCGCCACGAAACGACCGCGATCATTAGCCCGAAAAACAGGAACCACGATGGAGTTTGCACCTGCTCTGCGCCCGGCGCGCCTGATCGCCCGCTATAAGCGTTTCCTTGCTGACGTCATCACGCCGGAAGGGGAAACATTGACGATTCATTGCGCCAATACCGGTGCAATGACTGGTTGCGCAACGCCAGGCGATACCGTGTGGTACTCCACTTCCCCGCGGTTGACACGGAAATATCCCCATAGCTGGGAACTCACAGAAACATCACAAGGCCACTGGATTTGTGTCAATACGTTACGCGCCAACACGCTGGTACATAATGCGTTGATGGAAAATAGCATCCCGGAATTGTCTGGTTACGACCAACTCAATGCTGAGGTGAAATACGGAGCGGAACACAGCCGTATCGATTTTCTACTCCAGGCGCAGCAACGCCGTAGCTGCTATATTGAAGTGAAATCTGTGACACTGTTGCAGCAAGGTAAGGGATATTTCCCGGATGCAGTGACCGAACGAGGTCAGAAACATCTGCGTGAATTGACCCGAATTGCTGAGAATGGCGAACGGGCAGTGCTGTTATTTACTGTTCTGCATTCGGGAATTGAGGACGTATCCCCGGCACGGCATATCGACGTGCGTTACGCAGAATTACTGGTACTGGCACGTCAACACGGCGTGGAAGTACTTTGTTATAAGGCGCAGTTATCATCGACAGGCATTAAACTGAAAAGACCGTTAATTGTGGCGTTGTAATACTGAGCACATTTTGCTGTGATACAACCCAACAGACTTCAGGTTGCAGCAAGATAGCAACATGAAAATGAAGGGGAGAGAGGACGCGCTAAATACGCTTTTCCTCACAGGCTTGTCAAGGCATGTTCAGGAATAATTGCCAACCTTAACTGCTTCTGTTATTTATAGCGGCCTGTTTTTTCCCCTTTGGGGATCGATAGTGCGTGTTATCCAGGAGAAACAACATGCAAGAAGGGCAAAACCGTAAAACATCGTCCCTGAGTATTCTCGCCATCGCTGGGGTGGAGCCGTACCAGGAGAAACCGGGCGAAGAGTATATGAACGAAGCCCAGCTGGAGCACTTCAGGAAGATCCTTGAAGCCTGGCGTAATCAACTCCGGGACGAAGTTGACCGTACGGTTTCTCATATGCAGGATGAAGCCGCTAATTTCCCTGATCCGGTCGACCGTGCCGCGCAGGAAGAAGAATTTAGCCTCGAACTGCGCAACCGGGACCGTGAACGGAAACTGATCAAGAAGATTGAAAAAACCTTGAAAAAAGTGGAAGACGACGATTTCGGTTACTGTGAATCCTGTGGTGTTGAAATCGGTATCCGTCGTCTTGAGGCACGTCCGACTGCCGACCTTTGCATTGATTGCAAAACACTGGCGGAGATTCGTGAGAAACAAATGGCCGGTTAACCGGTATGCAATTCATTGAGGTAAAAAAGCGGGACTCGTTCCCGCTTTTCTGCGCGTCGTCGCACATAATTCATGCCAACATCTTATATCGGGCGCTTCGCCCCTTCGCCTTCCGGTGAATTACATTTTGGCTCACTGATTGCCGCGCTGGGTAGCTATTTGCAAGCCCGGGCACATCATGGTTTCTGGCGTCTGCGTATTGAGGATATCGACCCACCGCGTGAAGTGGCCGGTGCGGCGCGCACCATTCTGCATCAATTAGAGCATTATGGTTTGCACTGGGATGGTGATGTCGTGTGGCAATCGCAGCGTCACGAGGCCTACCGTGCTGCCCTGGCCTGGTTGCGTGAACGTCATCAAAGTTATTACTGCACCTGCACACGCCGCCGTATTCAACAGATCGGCGGTTACTATGATGGCCACTGTCGCGACAAACAAGCGGGTCCGGCCAATGCCGCAGTGCGCTTACGCCAGGATGATCCGGTTTACCACTTTACTGACCAACTGCGTGGCGATATTGTCGCTGATGCTGCGCTGGCTGGCGAAGATTTCATTATCCATCGTCGTGATAATTTATTTGCCTATAATCTGGCCGTCGTGGTTGATGATCATTTTCAGGGCATTACCGAGGTGGTGCGGGGCGCAGATTTAATCGCGCCCACCGTGCGGCAGATTTCTCTGTTCCAACAGTTTAACTGGCCGGTACCCGCTTACCTTCATTTGCCGTTGGTGCTTACGCGGGATGGCAACAAATTGTCAAAACAGAATCACGCGCCAGCACTCCCGACGGGTGATGCGCGTCCCGTGTTGATTCAGGCATTACATTTTTTGGGGCAGGCAGAACTGGTTGGCTGGCAGGATTACTCGCTGGACACCATCTTAGAGCGGGCGATAACTCAATGGAACATGGCGAAAATCCCATACCTTGACATAACAGATGCGGATACCCTCACATCAGCATTCTCAAATGGTCCTCACTAAGCTATGATTAGCCGCTGTTTTTATCACCACCCTTTTTTCGTCACTATCGAGGTGTCCTATTTTTACCCGAGTTGTTAATTTTTGCCGAAAAGTCCTGAGCCGCGAAGAAAATGAGGCGCCCGCAGAGGTTGAAGAAGTGAGTCAGATGACCACTATTCCCCGTGAACGCCATAATATTTCGCGCAAAGATATCAGCGAAAATGCCCTCAAAGTCCTCTATCGCCTGAATAAAGCCGGTTATGAAGCTTACCTGGTCGGCGGTAGCGTGCGCGATTTGCTGTTGGGTCAGAAACCGAAAGATTTTGATGTGACCACCAATGCCACACCAGAACAAATGCGTAAACTGTTCCGCAATTGCCGCCTGGTAGGCCGTCGCTTTCGTCTTGCTCATGTGATGTTCGGGCCGGAAGTGATCGAAGTCGCGACATTTCGTGGGCATCATCAGGCCGAGGTCGATGACGATGCGCAGGAGAACCCGAATCATTCGCAGCGCGCGCAAAGCGGCATGTTACTGCGTGATAACATTTTTGGTTCTATCGAAGATGACGCCCAGCGCCGTGACCTGACCATTAACAGCCTGTATTACAACGTGGCTGATTTCACCGTGCGTGATTACGTGGGTGGCTTGCAAGATTTACAGCAAGGCATTATCCGCCTGATTGGCGATCCGGAAACCCGTTATCGTGAAGATCCGGTGCGTATGCTTCGCGTGGTACGTTTTGCCGCCCGGCTGAAGATGAGCATTGCGGCGGAAACCGCCGAGCCGATCCCGCGCCTGGTCACGTTATTGCAGGATATTCCTTCCGCGCGCCTGTTCGAAGAATCGCTCAAACTGTTACAGTCCGGTTATGGTTACCCGACTTATGTGCAACTGCGTAAATATCAACTATTCCAGCCCCTGTTCCCGCTTATTACGCGTTATTTCACTGAACAGGGTGATAGTCCAATGGAACTGATGATTGCGCAGGTACTCAAAAATACCGATGAGCGTATCCATAATCAGATGCGGGTTAACCCTGCGTTCCTGTTCGCCGCCATGTTTTGGTATCCACAGATCGAAACGGCACAAAGAATCGCCCAGGAAAGTGGCCTGACCTGGTACGACGCTTTTGTGCTGGCAATGAATGATGTGCTGGATGAAGCCTGTCGCGCACTGGCGATCCCGAAACGGATCACCACGCTGACGCGTGATATCTGGCAGTTGCAATTACGTATGTCGCGTCGTCACGGCAAACGTGCCAGCAAACTCATGGAGCATCCAAAATTCCGCGCGGCTTACGATCTGCTTGCGCTGCGTGCCGAAGTGGAAAATAACGCAGAATTACACAGACTCACTACGTGGTGGGGCGAGTATCAGACCGCCGAACCGCCGCAACAGAAATCAATGCTGAATACTCTGGGTGATGATCCGGCGCCGCGTCGTCCCCGTCGCCCGCGTAAGCGTTCTGTCGGACGTAGTGAAAACAGTAATAACGCATGACACGCATTTATATTGCTCTGGGCAGTAATCTTGCCGACCCGATGCATCAGGTGCAAAACGCACTTGATGCTCTGGCGACACTGCCTGACAGCCAGTTAATCGCCACTTCTTCACTATACCGCACACCGCCTTATGGTCCAGCTAACCAACCCGATTACCTTAACGCCGTGGCGGCACTGGAAACCACACTGAGCGCCGAGGCGCTACTGGATCACACACAACGCATCGAGCAACAACAAGGCCGGGTACGTAAAGCCGAACGTTGGGGGGCGCGAACGCTGGATATTGATATCCTGTTGTTCGGTAATCTCAGTATCAACAATACTCTCCTGATCGTGCCGCATTACGATATGCATAATCGTGCCTTCATGTTGCTACCGCTGGTCGAAATTGCGCCTGATATCACGTTCCCCGACGGCACCCGCGCCGCTGATATACTGGCGCAGCTCGACAGCCATGATATTCGCCCGTGGTAATGCGGCATTACCCAACATCAATCGCGGCCTGCTCAGACTGATCGACATGGGCAGCCATACCCAGTGATACACCCACTCGATTTCGTACCGAGGTTGACATGAAAAACACAACGATTGCCCACCTTATGCAATGGAAACAAGCGCACCACAAATTCGCGTCCATCACCGCCTATGACTTCAGTTTCGCCAAACTGTTTGCCGATGAAGGTATACAGATTATGCTGGTAGGGGATTCACTGGGCATGACGGTTCAGGGCCACACATCCACCATACCGGTTACGGTCACCGACATTGTCTACCATACTCAGGCCGTACGTCGGGGAGCACCCAATGCACTGCTACTCGCCGACCTGCCCTTTATGAGTTACGCCACCCCGGCGCAAACGTTTGACAATGCGGCGCAACTGATGCGCGCTGGCGCCAATATGGTAAAACTGGAAGGTGGCCAATGGCTGGCGGATACTGTCAGCCAGCTCACTGAACGTGCCGTACCAGTATGTGGTCACCTGGGGCTGACACCACAATCGGTCAATGTTTTCGGTGGTTATAAAGTACAAGGCCGTGACAAAGATGCCGCTGACCGGCTGTTAGACGATGCGCTGGCGCTCGAATCTGCGGGCGCGCAATTGCTGGTGCTGGAGTGCGTACCGGTGGTTCTGGCAAAACGCGTAACCGAAGCACTGACCATTCCGGTGATTGGTATTGGTGCAGGCAACGTGACGGATGGTCAGATTCTGGTGATGCACGATGCCTTCGGTATTACTGGCGGACATGTACCCAAATTCGCAAAGAATTTTCTTGTCGAAAGCGGTGATATCCGTAGTGCGGTACGGCAATATATTACTGAAGTGGAGGCTGGCCACTATCCAGCAAAAGAACACAGTTTCCAGTAAACGAGGAGAAAGTCCGTGCTCATTATTGAAACGTTGCCGATATTACGCCGTGAAATTCGACGCTGGCGTCAGGATGGCAAACGTATTGCCCTGGTACCGACCATGGGCAATCTGCATGATGGTCATATGGCGTTGGTTGACGCCGCACGTGAACGCGCTGACATTGTCGTGGTCAGTATTTTTGTCAATCCCATGCAGTTTGAGCGCGCAGACGATCTGGCGCGTTATCCACACACGTTGCAGCAAGATTGCGAGAAGCTGAACCGCCGGAAGGTTGATATGGTTTTTGCGCCCGAACCTGCGGACATTTACCCTGAAGGGCTGGACACGCAAACCTGGGTGGAAGTGCCTGGATTGTCCTCATTACTGGAAGGCGCCAGCCGTCCGGGCCATTTCCGTGGCGTGGCGACCATCGTCAGCAAGTTGTTCAATCTGGTACAACCTGATCTCGCTTGTTTCGGTGAAAAAGATTATCAGCAACTGACCTTGATCCGCAAAATGGTGGTCGATATGGGCTACGATATTGAGATAATTGGGGTTGCAACAACCCGGGCCAAAGATGGGCTGGCTCTGAGCTCACGTAACGGTTATCTCACCGCAGATGAGCGCAAACTGGCACCTGGGCTAAGTAAAATACTGGCCAGCATGGCACAAAAACTGTCTGACGGTGAACGCCATGTTGAAGAAATTATTGCTACCGCAGAAGCAGAATTGCTGGCAAACGGCTTCCGTGCTGATGGTCTGGCTATTTGTGATGCCAGCACACTGCAACCGCTCACCGTCGACAGCCAGCGTGCTGTTATTCTGGCGGCAGCCTGGTTGGGCAACACCCGATTGATCGATAATCAACAGGTTGATTTGCAACAATAGACAACCGTTATTTATCAGGCAATACTGTCATCCGTTTTTGATTAACGGCAGAAGAAGAGAATAAGGTTATGATACGCACCATGTTGCAAGGCAAACTGCATCGGGTCACAGTGACCCATGCCGATTTGTCTTATGAAGGTTCCTGCGCTATCGATCAGGATTTTCTTGAGGCTTCCGGTATTCTGCAGTATGAAGCCATCGATATCTATAACGTGACCAACGGTCAGCGTTTTTCAACCTACGCGATTGCCGCCGAACGTGGCTCGAAAATTATTTCGGTCAATGGCGCCGCCGCACGCTGTGCCTGTACCAGTGATATTCTGATAATCTGTTCCTATGTGCAGATACCCGATACAGAAGCACAGAGCTGGCAACCTAAAGTGGCTTATTTTGATAGCAACAACCAGATGAAACGGCAGGCAAAAGCCGTGCCGGTACAAGTGGCATAATAAACTGGCACACAATAACAAGAGCGCGCGCCAGACGCGCTCTCTTGTTACATGTTAATTAATCGACTCAGTGCTGTTCTTCAGGATTATCTTGCTCAACCGCAGGTTGATCGGCGGGAACAGGAACTGGTTGGTTGTTGTTTCCGTTAGCTCCCGCGACGGGATTGTTGTCAGCATTTTCCTGTCCATTGCCATTATCCGCAGGATCATTCCAGTTTCTGGTTCTGAATAGCCCATCAGATCTTCTGGCAAACTGCTCAGTAGGTTGCAGTATTCTTTCATCTACCGCCCTAAAAAAGTCTGTGTTCATAATCTGCTCGTCAACATATTTACCGGCCAATCCCGCCGCCCCTTGTGCAACATAGGCGGCATACGCCGCGAGGTTGACGCTTTTATCTATCAGGCGATGGTTAATATCTGCCGGGTCACCGCTCATTTTGTCACGGGCAAGATGAGAAAGCGCTTTTATAGTCGCCATACCCGCGCCTAATATGACAGTTTGCGATATCTGTTCAAGAGAGAACTCATTTTTCAGGCCTCTGATGAACAGGGCCGGAAGATTAATATGTCCACCCAAAAAGGACCATGCCCTGTTTCCTGCACTCTTTCCCCATTGAGAAAGACTATTATCTTTCAATGCGTTATATCGTTGCTCCCAATCCTGACGCCCGAGTAATATTTCCGGTCCACTGAGGGCGCTAATACTATTCATTGCCATCCCACCTACGCCCCCACCAATCAGCGAGGTCAGAATTAATTGTGCAATATTCTTGCCCATATTATTATTGCTCGCTCCGACCCCAATATTAATCAGGTCACGGGCAGAAAACGAAAGCGGCCCTAAAAAAACATTTTTAACTTTCTCGGTGGTTAATTTGCGGCTTACATAATCGCGCAACTCCGGGGACATGTTTTCGTTGTCAGCCGCCAGCCACAGTGAATCATCCGTCGCGTTGCTTACGGTATTCACCAGTGCAGCTTGGCTGGCCAAGGCGAATGCCGCACCAATAGCTTCTTTAGCCGCATCCCCTCCCATCGTTCTATCTGAAATGCCCTTAGTCACCTTTCCGGCATAAAAGCCCGGGCTCCCCAACGAAATAGCAGAAATTGAGCCGCCAGCAAACGCACTTAACAAGTCGAGAAATTTACCTTTTTTCATCACCTCAGCAACGTCGCCGGCTTCCTCACCCATATCTGTCAGTCGTTCAGCCCGGCCCTGAATCAGATCGTTTAGCGGATTTTCAGCTTCACGATCACCCAGAGCAAGATGAAAATAGCCATGTAGTGTATTCAGAGTCTCGTTTTTACGCGCTTCCCAGACGTTTGCTGCCTCATTCATCCCCCTCGCTTCCGCCAGATGCCCTCGCGCCTCTCCTATCACGTTTCCTACGTCATCATTTGCGTCGTTTACTGCTTCAGGTTCGACTGCCCCAGCGTCAAATCCCTCTTGCGCTTCTTCGAGCCTGCGAACTTCTGCTCGCAAAACAGCTATCCTTTCCTGCTGTACCCCAGGATCTCTGTTTTCCGCGGATGGCGGGTTCCGTTGCGGGGTTGCCCGCTGAATCTCTTCTTCTCTCTGCGCTATAGCATCTCTTATCAGCGTGTGTGCTCTTTCTCTCAGATTCTCTGCATCATGCCTCATCCTGGTTGCAGTGTTCTCACGGGGCGCAGGGGCTTGCTCTTGTTGGGGCCGTAAGTTCTGCAGTTCATGGTTATTATTCCCCTCCCCGACATGATGAATTTCCTCGTTTCCGGCAATATTATGGGCCCTGCCTGCGTCGGCAATATTAATGTTTGCTGGTAATATATTCATTTATGGCTCTCCACTGACATTGTTGTCATCCCACCACAGGAATAAACGGCGTGGCGGGTATGATGATCCTGTTGCCTGAACGGTACAAATTGTGTTCGTAACGTCCATTCGCTGTGTATCTCAGTGGCTAAAAAGAAGGAAAGCGTTGCAGTACACCGATAAGATTCTGTCAAAAATGTGAGATACGTCAGAAAATGAAATGCCAGAAAGCGATGACAAAATTTCAGGAGAGATATCAATCTGGTTGGTTATGCAGGCAATAAAGGAAATGAACGCTATGCGTCAGTACACCAGCAACAGTAGGAGATAAAGTTGATAAGATTCGATGACCGCAGGAGCCTGTACATATATTTGTGTAATTGCCTGATTTTGATATGTTCTATCCAACATCAAAAACAGGTTAACGGATGGACGAAAAACAGTCACAGGCTCTGGCTAACGAATTGGCCAAAATCTTAAAACTCCGGTCAACCAGTTTGATCGCTGACTGAAAAAAATCAGTGTCGAGGCGGCTCTAAACGCTGAAATAACCCACCACCTCGGTTACGATAAAAATCAGCCCAGGACCGGCTCCAATGCCCGCAACGGCAACTCGGCTAAGACAGTAACCACCGGCGATGGACCACTGGAACTGCGTACCCCGCGCGATCGAGAGGATTCCGTCGAACCGCAATTGGTGAAGAAAAACCAGACCCGGATCACCGGCATGGACAACCTGATCCTGTCGTTGTACGCCAAAGGCATGCCCCCCC
>JAATFO010000142.1 GCA_015655145.1 Enterobacterales bacterium
TCCAGGAAGCCCGTTTAGGGGCCGTAAGTAACGAATTGGGATGCAAATGTCAGATAGCAATGCGCCTGTTAGTGCGCAGCAGGCAAGAGAGCCTTACAGGCGCATATGAAAAACCTCCGGCTATGCCGGAGGATATTTATTGTTTTTTCCCCACAGCGTGGATGATAGCCGTGCGCTTTGTGCCGGTTAGCGTTGGTACCGTGGCGACAATCTGCCATAATCTGCGCCTTTGTTTCCCCTGGGGTGAGTTTAAGATGCAGTACCCGATTAATGAAATGTTCCAGACATTGCAGGGCGAAGGTTTTTATACCGGCGTACCGGCAATTTTTATCCGTTTGCAGGGATGCCCGGTTGGCTGTAGCTGGTGCGATACCAAACATACCTGGGATAAGCTGGCCGATCGGGAAACTTCACTCGGTGATATTCTGGTCAAAACGGTTGAGAGTGATCATTGGGGGTCTGCCGATGCGCTATCATTGCTGCAGGCAATTGAGCAGAAAGGCTGGACTGCACGTCATATCGTTATTACCGGCGGAGAGCCAGCTATTTATGATTTAACACCGTTGACCGACGCATTGCAGGAGCATGGTTTCCATTGCCAGATTGAAACCAGTGGTACGCATGAAATTCATTGCAGTGCAGCAACCTGGGTGACGGTGTCGCCGAAGGTGAATATGCGTGGGGGATATGACGTGCTAACACAGGCGCTGGTGCGCGCTGATGAGATTAAACATCCGGTTGCACGGCAACGTGATGTGGAAGCGCTGGATAGTTTACTGACTGCGTTGCAGGACGACAAACCGCGTATCATTGCCCTGCAGCCAATTAGCCAGAAAGAAGATGCGACAAAATTGTGTATCGAAACCTGCATTGCACGTAACTGGCGTTTGTCGATGCAGACGCATAAGTATTTAAATATCGCCTGACTGATGCGACAAGCGTCACTTTACCCTTGGCCTGCAATATGTGGTGTGGGTTGTTTAGAGCAAGAGCCCATCAGTGATGGGGCTCTCCTAAAGAGTGATCTGCTGCTGTTGTGTCAGAATAACAGGATAGCAAAAAGGATTTGCTATCAGGAATGAAAAGCGACGAGCTGTTTATTAATTTTCTCAATTTCGAGTAACGACAGTGTGCCAACCGGGTAAATATAGCGTGGTGTATCCCATAACGGTTCTGTTTTTTGACAAAAGTCCTCCAGTGGGAAAAACAGTTCGTCTGGAATTGTGTCGGGTACGGCAGTGAATGAAAAAAAACCAGAATGCATCATCCCCCAATGATCAGGGCAGGCAATGACCTGTTTTAATCCACTTAATGCCAGTTGATATTTCTCCCTTCGTGTCTCAAGCGTTTTGGCCAGGTATTTCATAAAATAATTTGAACCGAGAAAATCGGTAACGATCTTATTGCTGAGTGTCTGGTTTTCACTGAACATCAATGACTTAATCTGTTCAATTAGTGGATAGACATGATGAGGCACGACGATAAGACCCAGATCGGTGCTGTTACCAATGAGCTCCGATAAGCTGGAAAGGTAAATAATATTATCATCAGGATATTTTTCCCGCAGAGGTGGAATCACATCCTGTCCAAATCCCAGCATTGAGTTGGTATCGTTTTCGATAATAAATGCCGCGTTTTCTCGGCTCCATGCCAGTAAGGCCGTACGGTTTTTTTCGCTCATTCTGGCGCCAGAAGGGAAATGGTTTGATGGCGTGGTATAAATGAAATCAACCGGGTGTGAAGGGAACGCTGAGACATCCAAACCTTCCCGACCCACTCTGACAGCATAAACGTCATAGCCAAGGCAGGTAAAAAGCTGGAAAATATAAGACGGAGCAGGATCTTCAATAATGATGCTGGGACGTGTTTTGTATATCTTGCCAAATTGAGCAATCACGGTGATCGCTTCTTGCTGCCCTTGCGTAACAAGCATATTTTCTTCAGCAAGTTCAGATCCTCTGGCCACTTTGATGAACCTTTTCAAGTTCATTTTTAGATCGGTGGCGATGATATCTGCTTCACTTAAATCACGGTTTCCCTCCTTGCAATAGCGAATGTCCTGACACCATTTTCTAATGAAATGCCTGGGTAAAATGGCATTTTCATGTAAGTGCAAACGGTTACACATTTCTAACTTTTGTGCAGGTCTGGCTGTCTCTTTATTCAGAAACAAGGATGTGTGTTGTTGCGCAGTTTTATCGTATAAGAGAGGTTGTTTTTGTGGGGCAGAACCAGTCACGATATAGCAACTTCGCTCTCTGCCTTCAATATATCCGAGACTTTCAAGAACTTTATACGCGACGACAACCGTATTGCGCGAGATACAGTAGCGGGTACTCATGGCCCTGATGGAAGGGAGAAAATCACCCTTATTAAGTACGCCGTTGAATATCATACTACTAATGTTTTCAACAATTTGTTCTTTAATATTTTTTTCTTTAAACGCTTCAATGCAAAACATGTAACCTCCGTGTAACAAAATAACTATAAAATAAATGTTGTTACGTGGCTATATTTAATCAATGTATTTTTTCTGAACATTGCTTCCAGAACGTTCCCTGACTTCTCAAAACACCGAAATATTTTAGTGCTACCGTAGCATTGATCGCATTCACCTACGCAAATCACAGACCCGTGTCAGCTCATAAGAATCGCCACACTTACCACCATGCAAAATCTATTGGATGTGGCATTTTCTGATGTTTTGTCGCGAAGATTCATATGCATATCGACACGCAGTGCAATAAATAATATTAATCATTCCCATTTGGCAGAAGATGTCACATCATCCCTAAAGGCAGAAATTATTTTCTTTTCATGAGGAGGGGACATCTTATTAGGCAACGCACTTGCTTCACAGAGCGTCACACACTCACATGAACAAAGGTAACTTTGCGGTGTCGATTATAAGCACCTTTCAATTAGCTGTCACATAAAAAATCATTTGCAGACAATTTTTTCATTTTTTATGACACTGTCTGTTTTTTTGATTCTTTTTGTCAGAAATAAAAACTAAAACTGTCGCTTTCAATTTATATTAATATGCTGCATATTGCGAACTCGCAAAAGGAGAATTCTTTCCAGGTCATTGATTACTGGTCACTGGATAGGGAACATCTAAAAGTCATGTTAAATATATTTTAATGAAAAGGGATTAAACTAATGAAACACATCTTCCTCCGTCATTCTGTTAAGCTGGCTGGTATGGTTTCAACAGTACGTAATGAAACTACTCGCTTTGTAAAAAAACAAGATGGCGTCACCGCTATTGAGTATGCTGTCATTGCTGTTGCCATTAGTACCATGCTGCTGGCGGTATTTGGTAGTGGCGATGGCTCATTTATCTCTGCCATCACAGATAAATTCTCTGATCTGTCTACTAATATTAAAGGAACTGTACCAAAATAAATGAATGACCAACGCCACGTGTTATAACATGTGGCGTTAGTTCTGTCATCAGTTATGGAAAACTTAAACCTATAATGGTAAAGCAACTATGACAAGTTGTATTTATTTTCTTCTTACACTCTGCTTTATACAAGTGTGTTATACGGACATTCGTTATAGAATTATAAATAACTACACCACGATTATTATTACTGTGTTATCTGGGGTGTTAGGTTGTCTTTTTTTTGGTGGTATTCTATGGGTGCCGGCATTATCAATTCTTTTCATAGGATTTGTGCTAAGCCTTATCAATCTGGTCGGTGCTGGAGACATTAAACTTCTGGCCGGATTGTCTTTGTCATTTAGCAGTCAGTCGACAATAACCTTTTTGTTTTTGACAACCCTGGCAGGGCTGCTGGTTGCATTATGTGTACTGGCAATATCTCATTTTGTTGCAAAAGGCTATAATAGCTCAATAAAAACAGTGCCTTATGGCTTGGCCATTGTAGGTGGTTATGCCGCCACAACTGTGTTCATTAGGGTAGTTGCATGAATCAAAGGTTACTGATAATTATTGCTGCATTATTACTTCTGGTCGGCGCTGTTGGTTTATTCATGTCGGGAAAAAATGAACAACAAGAACAGAAAATAACCGTTTATTTGGCAGAAAAAAACCTGGCAGAAGGCGATATCGTAAATGAAGAGAGTTATAGTAAAAAAGTCATTGATGTCTCTGAGGAATCTGCTGATGTATCCGATGATATGCCAAATGCGCCCCTGGGATATGTCGTGACGAAAGACATCGTACAGGGAGAAAATATTACATTAAAGAATGCTAATTTTCAGATTAAAGAAAAAAAAGAAACTATATTGCAAGCAGGGCATTTTATTTATGATGTAAAAGTAAATGAAAAGTATACCTCACAATTCGCGTTGCTTAAAAAAGGTGATTTGATTGACGTTTACTTAAAATATCATCGTGAAAATGAGCAGGAAAGCAATAACCAGAAAATCAGACGAGATTTCACCTTTGTTGACAAAAATGGGAAAGTGATTAAGACGGCAGATACCAGAATGGTTAAATTACTCAATTCCCGGCGTTTATTTTTAATTAAAAAAGGGAAGTTGTCGTCTTTTGGCAATGAAAAAACTGAAGAAGAAGGCCAGATTCAGGTTGTTTCTACAATTATGGCAGGTATTGAATTAAACAGTGATGATGTTAAACATCTTTATTCCGTTGAAAATTTGGGTGAGTTGATTATTTTCCCGGCTAACCAGACGCCTGGCAAAGAGAAAATGCATCCCCTTTTTCCCTCACCGGTGAGAGAGATTCGAGGTTATGGTAGATGAGAAGGAGCGTTAGTTTATGAACTCGATCATCAGAGTATTGATGCTTATCGTCAGTTTTTCATTGCTTATCAGTGTTGCAAAGGCTGAAACCTTGTATCTGGAAAAGGGCGCGGCCAGAACGATCAAGATGAATGATGGTATCGATACGGTGTTTACATCTAACCCTGACATCGTTGACTATCAGGTTATCGGTGAAAAGGAAGTGGTCGTTTATGGCATTGCTAATGGGCGCGGTGATATTCTGATCGTACAAAATGGGAAAACACACAGTATCAGCGTATTAGTCGATCCACTGATTGGTCAACTGGCACAACAGGTCCAGGATGAATTTCCGGGATCGCGTATTGAGCTAAAAAAAGTCGGTGAAAATTATATTCTTTCAGGTTTTTCGGCAGATGAAGAAAGCCGTGATGCCATTCACCAAATGGTGGGGGAAGCATTAAATCTTGAGCGTGAAAGCCTGAAAACTGAGATGGAAGGTGCCAATATAAAGCATATGGAGTATGTCAGTTTTAGAAAATTGCAAAATCGTCTGACACTACCCATGGCAAATCAGGTTAATGTTAAAATATCAGTTGTTGAAGTTAATAAGACTTATGCCGATAGTCTGGGCATCGACTGGAGTGCGGCATCCAATGTGGGTGATTTTGTCCTCAATAAATTTAAATTTGATGCCTCTCGCCTGACTACGCTCATCCATGCGTTAGGAAATGAATCTGTTGCCCGGGTGTTAGCTGAGCCAAACATGTCGGTGCTTTCCGGTGAAACGGCAGATTTTTTGGTTGGCGGAGAAATTCCAATTGTCACTCAGTCGCAGAATGGTACCTCGGTAGAGTATAAAGAGATTGGTATAAAGATGTATGTCGCAGCAAAAGTTGAGAGCAGTCAGAAAGTGAGGCTTACACTGTCACAAGAGGTCAGTAATCTTGATGGACAATATATCAGTAATGTCCCGACATTAAAATCGCGTAAGGCACGTACAACAATCGAGCTGGCTGATGGTGAAAGTTTTATCCTGGGCGGATTATTAAGTGAGACAGAGAAAGAATCGCTGTCAAAAATACCTTACATCGGCGATATTCCAATATTAGGTGCATTATTCCGCAACACGAGTTCACAACGCGAACGAACCGAGCTGGTTGTCGTAGCAACCGTTAACCTGGTAAGACCGGTATCACCCCGGAATGTTATGTATCCAGCTTTTAATCGCAGTAGTTTATTAGAGCGTTTTTTTAATATTAATAATATAAGCAGAGAAAAATCGCGCAGTGAAATTATAACTTTTATGGATGAAAGCGGATTTATATACTAAAAAGGAATTAATCATGGCTAAGATATTTTTTTTAGTGGTTGCATTTTTTTTTACTACGATCGCCTTTGCTGGTAATTCGCATGAATTTAAGTTACGTGGCAGAAGTGTTGTTGATCAGGAAATATTGTCCGCTGAAGTGTTTAATTATTATCAAATTTTGGGCGGCATGATCCATATTTCATGGCATCAAAATAATGCTAATATTCTTGCTGAGGAACTAAAGAAAAAGCTGGTAGCAACAGGAATACTACCCGTTGATATTGTTATGGACAAACAAATGACGTATAAAACCGGCGCAGATATTGGTTTGGTAAATGTAAAAATAGAGACATATAAAAATATCTATCCTTGCGATTACCAGCGTCAGTACTATTCTTTTAAAAATACCGACCCAGTTGGATGTGCAATTGATAATAACTTATATTCATCATTGCTGAATAAGAATAAAAAAGTATTTTGATCTAATGTATTAGTGGAGGCCACAATGTTATTGTTCCATAATGAAGATAAAAAAGAGCAAGATGATCAACTAGCTGCTGTGGTTATTTCTTCACGTCAGGATGTTATGGACAGCGTGTGTGAGCAACTGGAAGTCAGGAAGGTCAACACAATATCTCGCTTTGAGCTAAATCTTGAAAGTTTTAATGCTGCAGAAATTGTTGAGAATACTAAATATATCATTTTCTTTGTTGAACAACATACTGATATTGAAAGATTTATGGAGAAATCAGAATTTCTTTTTCCAAAGAATGTTGTTTGCATTGCAATTGGTAGTTGTGATTCAATTTTACTGGCTGAAAAATTTCAGACTTATGGTATTTTCTATATTTATTATCCGGATCAGCTTACCAAGCTTGGTCACATTCTTGATAATGAACTTGAGCATCCGAAATGGGCTCGTTCTTCCCTGAAAATTAGTGTCCTTGGGTGTAAAGGTGGCGTGGGAACATCATCACTGAGCTATCATCTTGCAACCAGTATCGTCTCGCACCGTAATGCTTCTTTGCTATTGGTTCAGGGAGCCGGGGGAACACAAGATCTTGACTTAATAGCAAAAAGTGAAATTTCAAATGAAGTGGTAAAGTTACAGGATAATCTCTTTGCTTTATATGAAGAGCATGACCATGCCTGGAGTTATACGATGCCCTTGTATGACACCTATGACTTTGTTCTGTTCGATCATGCATCATATAATTCACGACCGGAAGATATTGAGAATGTGCTTTCTCATTCTAATTGTGTTTTACTCATTTGTAATCGTAGCTTGTCATCGATCAGAAACGCAAAAAAAGTTATAGCATATAATCAACATTTGCAAAAAAGTAATAACGGCGTTAAAGAAATAATTATTTGTTTTAATGACAACATGCCTAAATTTAATAGCGCTATTACCAAGGACGAGGCAGGGAGATTAATTGGGCAACCAATTGATATTACTATTCCATTTATCAGTAATTCTGGTGATCCCTCTCAACCACTGTCATTCTCCGGTAAAAATAAATATTTTTTAGAAGAACTAAAAAATATTACATTAGGTATTAAAGAACAAAAAAAGAAAAAAAATGGAATGGCAAGTTTATTTAATCTGGCAGGGAAAAAGAGCTAAAAAATGAAAAATAAATATGACGAAATTATTCGCAGTTTGCGAAAGCTCGTTTTACCTCGTTTGGATCTGGATAAGATCGAGCGTTTAATAAATGATCGTATTGCGTTGACCAAAGAGATCAGCAGCGTGATACAACAGATCAGTCTGGAAAGTAATCGCTATTTGCCGTCAGAAGAAACACAGAATCTGGCTGGCGCCATTGCTGATGAAATTAGTGGTGTTGGACCGTTACGTGACTTAATGGATAACAACAATATCAGTGATATTCTGGTTAACGGACCAGATAATATTTTTGTTGAAATTGGTGGCAAACTGACCAAGACTGATAAGCGGTTCATTGATAATCATCAATTGACCGAAATCGCTAAAAGACTGGTAGGGCGAGTTGGCCGGCGTATTGATGAATCACAACCGCTGGTTGATGCGCGTATGAGCGATGGTAGCCGTCTGAATGTGGTTATTAGTCCGGTTGCTCTTGATGGTACGTCAATTTCGATACGTAAATTCAGTAAAGTTTCCCGTACATTTTATGATCTGGTTGCATGGGGTGCAATGGATGAACGCATGGCGAATTTTCTTACCATTGCGGCCAAGTGCCAGATTAATATTGTTATTTCTGGTGGTACGGGTTCGGGTAAAACAACACTACTCAATGCATTATCCCAACATATTAATAGTGATGAGCGAATTATTACACTGGAAGATGCGGCAGAATTAAAACTTCAGCAGCCACATGTTGTCAGGCTGGAAACGCGGATGGCGGGTGTGGAAAATAGTGGTCAGGTGACGATGCGTGATCTTATGGTGAATACGTTACGTATGCGTCCTGATCGTATTATTGTTGGGGAGTGTCGTGGAGGTGAAACCTTCGAGATGTTACAGGCAATGAATACCGGACACGATGGTTCAATGACCACATTACATGCTAACTCACCACGTGATGCGCTAGCGCGAATGGAAAATATGGTAATGATGGCGAACTTAAGCCTTCCGGTTGAAGCTATTCGGCGTAATATCAGCTCTGCTGTGCACATAATTATTCAGGCATCACGGCTTCATGATGGATCCAGAAAAATAACTTATATCAGTGAAATTATGGGTCAGGAAGGTGATGTCATTTCATTACAGGATATTTTTAACTTTACTGTAGATAGCTCAACCAGTGGGGGAAAAATCTCCGGAAAATTTGTAACCTCTGGGTTATCTAAGCGCTCTGTCGTTTACCAGAAAGCCAAAGAGCATGGATGTGAACACTTACTCAAAGATATCTTCAATTAAAAATGAAAATACTTTTTAGTATTATCATATGCGTCAGCTTTATGTGCTTTTTCTTTATCATTAGGCGCAAAAAAATAACCAATATAGCGGTTTCTCATCGTGGTAATCGGCTCAAAAATCTTCGATCTTTATTAGGCGGTAAAGATAACGAAACTGCGCAGGACTCATGGATTAAAACGCTTGGCTTATCTATTACAGGGAAAGTTTTTTCGGCAGTACAAGTTTTTAATGGCGGTAGTACGCCTTTATTTATCAGGAATTTGATGGTCCCTGTTGTTATTAGTTTGATGCTTATTTTAGTAAATAAAATGTATATTGGTTTCCCTGCGCACTGGATTGCTATTGCGGTGATACCAATAGCATTTATGACCTGTTATGCCATTTTAAATAAGCGGAAACGCAAACAATTTAATATAGATTTCAGTGAAGCATTGACAACGCTGAGTGGTGCAATTTCTTCCGGGCGAACTTTTCTCCAGGCAATGTCAGATTATGCCACATTAAGTGACAATGCTTTATCCAGGGAATTCGGGATTATTGGTCGCCGCCTGAACATGGGGGAAGATGCGGAGCAAGTTTTTTATGACTCATGGAAACGCTTCCCCTACAGAGAGTATTACTTTTTCATTGTGGCAATTTTGCTTAATATTCAGGGTGGTGGTCGCCTGAAAGAAGTGCTGATAAAGTTACAAAAAGCAATCTCAACAGGTATTGCCATGGAAAAGAAAATGCTGGCGATGACATCAGAAATGCGGATGGCAGCAAAAATTACCGGGGCAATCCCTTTTGTCTTCTTAATTTTACTGAAGTTTATCAGTCCGGAAAATTTTGAATTCGTGTTATTTAACGAGTCAGGGAAAGTTATTCTCTATTACCTGCTGGGCAGTGAGCTTATCGGGATGTTGATTATCAAATTTTTGATGCGGGGGATGTAGGCCATGGTGATGAAGATGGCTATGGGAGCCTTTCTTGCTTTAGGTATTCTTTTTCTGGTTATGACCGTTTACCGGATGCAAAGAATTAAACGTTTTTCCATGATGTTAAACGCAGTCACGAAAAGCTCCAAAAATAATCATGTCCAGAAGTTGAAAGAACATCATGAAACAGAAATGGTGTTAGAAAAAGAAAATATATCGCTGAGTTATTTTCGTAAACTGGATAGTAATAGCAGCTACAAAATCGGGTTACTGCTGATCCTGATGTGCGGAACACTAGCCGCTAATGCTATATTTCAGCTTGAATTAGGTCGAAATGGTCTTGTTGCCGCCGGTGTCTTTTCATTGGTTTTTGCTATTGTGTTACCCGGTTTACTTCGTTCGATGTTTGTTAAACGACGTGTGCGCACATTAAGTTCTGAAATTCCCTGGCTGGTTGATTTATTGGCAATTTGTGTTCAGTGCGGAATGACGGTTGAAGTTTCATTCGCTTTTCTGAGTCAGAAAATGTCAGGGATAAACCCCGATTTTACGCCTTTCCTCGACAGGTTGGTTAAACGAACAGATGTCAGTGGACTCAGTAGTGCGCTGAAGCAGTTTTATATTGAACTTCCTTCCGTCGAAACCAGAATGCTATGTGCGGCGCTGGAACAAAGTCTACAATATGGTTCATCTTTATATGATCAACTTGTCACTCTGTCACGTGATATTCGGGAAGTTCAGTTGCTCGCTACCGAGGAAAAGATTGGTAATCTTGGGGCAAAAATGAGTGTACCGCTCATTTTATTTTTCATGTTTCCTGTTGTCATAATTGTTGCTGCTCCTGGCGTAATGAGGATATTTTCTGATGTTTAGAGCCTGTAAGTTAACGCGCTTTTTTCTGGTTGTTAGTCTGTTATTAGGTACGACTGCTTGCGTATCTGATAATTATCATTACGATGAAAATCATTACATTAATCGTGGGGGGATCACCGAAAAAGAGCGCGTGCTGATAAAAGCGAAAAACTATAAAGGGTTGATCGCACTGAATCGTGACTCTTTGAAAAAGAGAGAAGACCCCGAGGTTAGACTCAGATTGTCAGAATATTATTATCTTGCTGGAGATTATAATGCTTCACTTCATTACCTGAAGATATCGCTGCAAAAGAACCCTTCGGTGAAGGTTTACTTATTGCAAAGTAAAAATCTTTCCGCGCAGAAAAATCATCAGGGTGCTTTGAAATTTATTAATATGGCGCTTAACAAAGAACCTGGAAACGCAGAAGGATTAAACTTGCGCGGGATTATCCTGGCTGAAACAGGTGATATGACCGGTGCATTAAAATCGTTTGATTTGGCGCGTAATGCATTTTACCCTGAAGAAAAAGTTGTTAATAATATTGCACTGGTTTACATTACGCAGCGAAAATACCCACAAGCGGTACAGTTGTTATTGCCTGTTTATCTTCGTGGTTATAGGAATGAGCGCCTTACGCACAACCTGATATTTGCACTGGTAAAAACCGGCGATTTACGCTACGCCAGAGAAATCATTAAGCGGGAAAACATCACGCGCCATTCTGATATGCTGGTATCTTCTTTGTTTGAAGTTGAAAGTAATTTACCCTCCATTTAAATGGCCTGGTTTCTGATTTGCGATTTTATGGAAGGTTTTTATGCAATCGATTAATTTAATGTTTTTGCGAAAATGTCTGAGAAAAATAAAGGGAATAATAGCCCATGAAGAGGGTGTGGTTGCCATTGAATTTTCATTTATTTCAGTTATATTTATTTTTATGATATTTCTTGTGGTGGAAATTAATCGTTATATTTTTGTTTCATCGGCCATTGATTTAACGTTATCTGAGGCAGCGCAAATCAGCTCAAGACAATCGTCCAGTACCACTGATTATGCTCAGATGTTTAAGAAAAATGTGGAAGAACAGAGTAAATTATGGGTGTTTTTTATTGATGAAAAGAACATTCATGCTACTGTGCGTTTTTGTGATAGTGTACAAAAAATAATTAATGATGGTTGCCAGTCTACAACTTCAGATAATAAAGTTCTGGCGGTGTATCAGATAGAGTATGATTATGAGCCACTTATTTTTAATGGCTCTGTTCCCGGTGCGGGTAAATTGATTTCTGCGTTAAGAACGTCATTGTCACGCAGTCTAATTTATGTACAGGAATATGAAAAGGATGATATTTTTAAAGACATTTAAAAAGTTAATAAGGCTGACTTTAAAAGCATTTACCAATACGTCTGGTGTGGTGGTGGTCGAAGCGGCGATAATATTTTCTTTTATCTCAGTACTGTGCGTTGGTGCACTTGATTATGGTTTTTATCTGGTGTGGAAAGGTAAAATTGAACGCGTTAATCATTCTATAACCTCGGTCCTTCGGGAAAGAACGACACTTTATGATGGCAATGAAACCATTACGCAAGCACACGTTAGTCAATTATTTTCTTTGACTAAGAAAATTACAGGTAATAAAACAATGACTGAAAATGCTTGCCTGACTGTTGAATTTATTTTATTTGATGAAAAATATGAATATAAAAAAATAAAAACGTATGGAATTCTTTATGATGGTAAAAAAAACTGCAAGTCTGCTCCTCTCCGGAAGCTAACGGATCTGGTTGATTTGTCGCCTAAAAGTATCCGTCTGCGCTGGATGCCAATCTATCAGGTGACGCTTAGCCATCCAGTGCCTCAGGGGACATTACATTATCTTTTGAAAAATGTTGGTGCAATTCCTGATAATGTGGTGGTATCCAATGTTGCTTTGCCGCGTTAAAATTTTTGCCCGTTTATTTATTTTTCCGGTTTATTCATTGTGTTTTATTTTTCTGATTATTGTTTTTTCTGTTAAACCTGTGTTCGGCGTAAAGGTTAAGGAAAAGAGAAAGGAAAAAGTGGCGGTTGTTGTTTTTATTAATTCCGCTATTCTGCAGCAAAATGCACTGCTGCATGAAATTAATCAACAAATTTTTTATAGTAAGACACTGCAAAACAGTATGGATGTGACGGTGGTGGATATTAACCCCCGGGCGAAAGTTATTTCTACAACGATAAACTATGTTAATGATAAAAAAGGTATCTGGTTAGAAAAATACCGTCCGGTCGATATCCCCGCTGTTTATTGTCAGAAAGGGAAAAAAATTATGTACAGAACCATGATTTCTGCACAGGAGATAAGAACATGTCTGTGATGTCTCTTGTTATCCGAAAAATTAACCATGTAATACATGGTCAGCGCGGAGCCCTTGCTCCCGCGTTTGCTATTATTCTCCCTATTTTGTTAAGCCTGATGGCTCTGGGGCTGGATGGCGCGAATGGGCTTTATCAGAAAGCCCGTCTTTCTGATGCCATGGATGAAGCCGCTTTGGCTGTCGCCTCGTCCGGGAAAACCAATACAACTGTTGAGGAAAGTAACAACAGTAAAGCACTGGTTAAAGCTTATCTTAATTATTATATTCCTTCGATGACCCGAGAACCTATTATTACTTTTAGTTCGCAGAGTTCAGATGAGGATGCTAATGACGGTTTAAAGTATATTGATTATCATATGGGGGCATCCGTTTATGTTCCGGCGGTTTTTGATGTTGGGACGTTCCCGGGTTTTGATCATGAAATTCAAATAGGGACCCATGATAAAAAAGTTCGTAAATTTAGTGCATTGCCAGCTGATTATGTTTTTGTTGTTGATTTCTCTACATCCCAGGCTGGCACACCAATGAAAATTTTAAAAAGTGTAGTCAAAGAAATTACTGAGTTTGCGATCGAAAATAATAAAAACTCGAAAATTGCTATTGTCCCATTTAGTACCGGGGTCTCTGTTAAGCTGCCTGGTGTTAATGAACGCGGCGGAGAGCGCGCTGGCTGTTCGGTGTTGTTTGTTCCAAATAAAGATTATGACATTAATTATGAATTCTGGTCTGATAAATATGTTGGCCGGCATTCTACATATCCAGCCAGAATGTATTATATGGATTACTGGCGTTACTATTATTATTATCATTATGTCAGAGCATCAGCACCCGCAATGACTGTAGCTAATATGCAAAGCCAGTGGTGTGTAAAAAATGCAAAGTATGGTACTTTAGAAGGTGTCTGGCAATATACTTGCAAAACAAATGAGTACCCTCATACGGATATTTTTTCAGCCGCTTCGCAACGTATTATAAAAAGTGAATATGATAAGGCTTATCGTGTTCAATCGGAACAGAATTCATATTTAACCATTGAACATGATAAGGCGATCAATTATGAAGCAACGCTAGAACAAATGTTTTCGGAGGAGGCGATAAAAACATTTGTTATGCCATGGGCCGGGATGCAGGATTCTGCTTATCGTGCTTATAATCGCATGTGTCATCAGGCTGGCTGGTATAATCATACTTCGGGTAATAGCCTTGTTAAGGCAACAGTTCGATCCTGGCTGATCGAACTCACCAATGACTTGCAAGTGCTTGCCGGGTTCCAGGATATGTGGCAACAAGGGTGGACGCATATTTCCTCCGGCCTTATTCGCTCGGTACCGGTTATGATGAAAGGTCGAAATAAGCGAAAAGTTTTTATTTTAATGTCTGATGGTTCCGATAGCAGTGGCCCGGCGAAGGTTACTGATAAATGGCTGACAAAATATAATTTGTGTGAAAAAATCCGTGAAGGTATTGTTGAAAGAAAAGAGACCAATACCAAAAAAGTTGAAATCTATTATATTTCAACCACCGTCAGTGCCAGCCGGGTTAAATTTTGGGCGGATAACTGTACTGGTCAGGGGCGGTCAATCACCTCAAGTGATCGTGATAGTTTGATCAGTGTGATTAAAGGGATAATGTCCGACGAAACCGGTCACTTTTCTGGCTAACAGCTGATACCCCGCCAGTGCATCCTGTTGATTGTGCCTGGCGGTTTCCCTGCAAACCATGACCCACGGGTGTGTTTCTTGCTCCACAGGCAGTAACGGCACAGACAATCATGTGCCGTTGTCGTTCTGGACTGGTGGCCGATTTTGCCCCGGGTCGGAAACGCGGGCATTGTTATTCGCCGTGATAGATGCAGCCAGCGGTACAGGTTTCTTTAACCTGTACCGCGCTCAACAGGGGCAACACAGGACGCAGATTATCCCAAATCCATTTTGCCAGTACTTCGCTGGTCGGATTCTCAAGGCCTGGAATATCATTGAGATAATAATGATCAAGGCGATCATAAAGTGGTTTAAATATCGCTTTAAGCTCGGCGAAATCCATGACCCAGCCGCTATGCACTGAGACTTCTCCCGTAATTTCAAGACGAACCACAAAAGAATGGCCGTGCAGGCGTCCGCATTTATGTCCTTCAGGCACATGGGGCAGGCGGTGCGCCGCTTCGAACTGGAAATCTTTAAACAGCGTGGTGACCATCGTTACCTTCTTTCTTTAATACTGTACAAAAACCGGCGAAGTCTACCGGAAAACACCTTTTTTCGCACTCGTTTCGCGCGGGTTGTACATCATTGTGCGCCGGTGAGGATTGTATTTAAACCAACGTATTGATTTAAGAAAACTTTATCAATCTATTAGACTGTTTGATCTTACCGGAAAAAAAGGTTAGTCGTTTTGGTTATTAATTATTTCTAACCTTTATTTAGTGGTTATTATGGGGCTCGGTAACCTACCTTTCTCTGTTAACCCGGACGACTGATACTGGAATTTTCAACGTAATGACGACTCAGGCTACGCCAGGCTTTCCGTTGCCACTAAACCCGGAACAATTTGCACGCTTACAGACCGCGATCCACGATTTTTCGCCGACGCAACTGGCGTGGCTTTCTGGCTATTTCTGGGGGATGAGCAATCAGGCACCAGGTAGTCAGATCGGCAGTACGCCAATGTCCGCGGAAGTCATCATGATAACGGTGCTTTCCGCCTCACAAACCGGTAATGCGCGTCGCCTCGCGGAACACCTGCGCGATGATTTGCTGGCCGCAAGTTTGGATGTCAAGCTGGTGAATGCGGGTGATTATAAGTTTAAACAAATTGCCCAGGAAAAACTGTTGGTGATCGTCACGTCGACACAAGGCGAAGGTGAACCGCCGGAAGAGGCTGTGGCGCTGCATAAATTCCTGATGTCGAAAAAAGCACCGAAACTGACGGATACGGCGTTTGCGGTGTTCGGTCTTGGCGATACCTCTTATGAATTTTTTAGTCAGGCGGGTAAAGATTTCGACGCTAAGCTGGCGGAACTGGGTGGCGAGCGGTTACTGGAACGGGTTGATGCCGATGTTGGATATGCAGCGGATGCCGGGAAATGGCGTCAGCAGATAGTCGCCATCCTGAAGAAACGCATACCGGATGCTTCCTCCCCACTGGCAGCGGCAACACCCGTCTACCGGGAAAATGCGGTTTTAACCAGTCCGTACAGTAAAGAAGCGCCATTAACGGCCAGTTTTGCGCTGAATCAAAAGATAACTGGCCGTGGCTCCGACAAAGATGTGCGCCACATTGAAATTGATTTGGGCGATTCGGGGTTGCATTACCAGCCGGGCGATGCGCTTGGTGTCTGGTATGAAAATGATCCACAACTGGTACAGGAACTGATGGATCTGTTGTGGTTGAAAGGCGATGAGCCGGTTGTGATGAATGGCGTGATGTTACCGCTGGCGGAAGTACTGCAAAAACAGGTTGAACTGACAGTTAACACGCCTCAAATAGTTGAGCAGTTTGCCCACTTATCACGCAATGAACCGCTGTTAGCGCTGATAGCGGATAAAGCCGCATTACAGCACTATGCACAAACCACGCCGATTGTTGATATGGCGCGTTACTCCCCAACGGAACTGAATGCGGAACAATTGATCGCATTGCTGCGTCCGTTGACTCCGCGGCTCTATTCGATTGCCTCATCGCAGGCTGAAACCGAAACCGAAGTGCATATTACCGTTGGTGTGGTGCGTTATGACATTGAGGGCCGAGCACGTGCTGGCGGCGCTTCCAGCTATCTGGCTGACCGCCTGGAGGAAGACGGCGAGATTCGAGTTTTTATTGAACATAATGACAATTTTCGTTTACCCGTTAACCCGGAGACCGCAGTGATTATGATTGGTCCGGGTACGGGGATCGCGCCGTTCCGCGCTTTTATGCAACAGCGAGCTAATGACGGGGCGACGGGTAAAAACTGGTTGTTTTTCGGCAACCCGCATTTTACCGAAGATTTTTTGTATCAGGTTGAGTGGCAGAAATATGTCAAAGACGGCGTGTTGACCCACATTGATTTAGCCTGGTCTCGCGACCAGGAACATAAAATATACGTACAAGATAAGATCCGCGAACAAGGTGCGGAGGTGTGGCGCTGGATTGCTGCGGGCGCGCACATTTACGTCTGCGGCGATGCGAATCGCATGGCGAAAGACGTTGAGCAGGCATTACTGGAAGTGGTTGCCGAACACGGTGGCATGGACACCGAAACGGCGGACGAATTTTTAAGTGAGCTGCGCATTGAGCGCCGTTATCAGCGAGATGTGTACTAATGAATGATAAACACCCGGGCCCGCTGGTCGTTGAAGGCAAACTGGTTGATGCCGAACGACTGAAAAAAGAGAGCAATTATTTACGTGGCACCATTGCCCGTGACCTGCATGATGGTCTGACAGGCGGTTTTAATGGCGATAACTTCTTGTTGATCCGCTTTCACGGCATGTATCAGCAAGATGATCGTGATATTCGTGCTGAACGTGCGGAACAGAAACTGGAGCCGCGCCATGCCATGATGCTGCGTTGCCGCCTGCCAGGCGGGATTATTACGCCGCAACAGTGGCTGGCGATTGACACCTTCGCCACAGCGAACACCTTGTATGGCAGTATTCGACTTACTAATCGCCAGACTTTCCAGTTTCATGGCATTCTGAAAAAAAATGTGAAGCCAGCGCATCAAATGCTGCATGAGGTTGGCCTCGATTCGCTGGCGACGGCAAACGATGTGAACCGTAATGTGCTTTGCACTTCGAATCCGATTGAGTCTAAATTGCATCAGGAAGCCTATGAATGGGCAAAAAAACTTTCTGAACATTTGTTGCCGCAAACGCGGGCGTACGCGGAAATCTGGCTCGACCAGGAAAAAGTCGCCACCACCGATCAGGAACCCATTCTCGGCGCCACTTATCTGCCGCGTAAATTTAAAACCACGGTGGTGGTGCCGCCCCATAATGATGTTGATTTACATGCCAATGATATGAATTTTATCGCGATTGCAGAGAAAGGTAAGCTGGTAGGGTTTAACCTGCTGGTCGGCGGCGGCTTATCAATCGACCATGGTAATAAAGCAACGTATGCGCGCACAGCCAGCGAATTCGGTTTTTTACCGCTGGATAAAACGCTGGCGGTGGCGGAAGCGGTGGTGACCACCCAACGTGACTGGGGCAATCGTACTGATCGGAAAAACGCCAAAACCAAATACACGCTGGAACGTGTTGGGGTGGATATTTTTAAAGCTGAAGTGGAGAAACGCGCTGGGATTAAATTTGCGCCGATTCGGCCCTACACATTTACCACGCGTGGAGAACGTTTTGGCTGGGTGAAAGGCATCGATAAAAAATGGCACTTAACGCTGTTTATTGAAAATGGTCGCTTACTTGATTACCCCGGACGGGCGCTAAAATCCGGGATAGCGGAGATCGCCCGAATCCATCACGGTGATTTTCGCCTGACTGCCAACCAAAACTTAATCATTGCTGGTGTCCCGGAGAGCGGAAAAAGCACAATTGAAGCTATTGCGCGGGCGCATGGTTTGATGGATACAGTCAGCGCTCAGCGTGAAAACTCCATGGCTTGTGTGTCATTCCCCACTTGCCCGCTGGCGATGGCGGAGGCAGAACGTTTTCTGCCTGATTTCGTCACCCGGGTTGAAAACATCATGACGCAACACGGTGTTGGTGATGAGCACATTGTGTTACGCGTTACCGGATGCCCCAATGGATGCGGGCGTGCCTTGCTGGCGGAAATCGGCCTGGTGGGGAAAGCACCGGGTCGTTATAACTTGTATATCGGCGGTAACCGGATTGGTACCCGCATCCCGCGCATGTATCGTGAAAATATCAATGAAGAGGAAATCCTGGCGGATATTGATCAACTGGTGGCGCGTTGGGCGCAAGAACGTGATGCGGATGAAGGCTTCGGCGATTTTAGTATTCGTGCCGGGGTGGTCAAACCGGTACTTGATCCGGCGCATGATTTTTGGGAATAACAGGAGGGGATGATGTCTGTATTCAATCTTACTGCGTTGAATGCCTTGCCGGATGCTGAACGTATAACGGCACTGGCGGCGGTGAACCAGCAACTGGAAAACTATACCGCACAAGAACGGGTTTTTTGGGCACTGGAAAATCTGCCCGGGGAGTTTGTGCTCTCTTCCAGTTTTGGTATTCAGGCTGCGGTGGCGCTGCATCTGGTAACGCGGCAGCAGCCCGATATTCCTGTGATCCTGACGGATACCGGCTATTTGTTTGCTGAAACCTATCAGTTTATTGACTCACTGACTGAGACGCTGGGACTGAATCTTAAGGTATTCCGTGCCGCGCAATCGCCAGCCTGGCTGGAAGCCCGTTACGGAAAGTTATGGGAACAAGGTATGGAAGGCATTGAGCGCTACAATCAACTGACTAAAGTTGAACCCATGAATCGGGCGCTGGAAACCCTCGGCGCGCAGAGCTGGTTTGCCGGTTTACGGCGTGAGCAGTCAGCCAGCCGCGCACATTTGCCGGTGTTGGCAATCCAACGCGGTGTGTTCAAAATACTGCCGATTATTGACTGGGACAACCGGCAGGTTTACCACTATTTGCAACAAAATGGGCTGAGTTATCACCCCTTGTGGGAGCAGGGTTACCTGTCAGTGGGAGATACCCACACCACCCGTAAATGGGAACCCGGCATGACCGAAGAGGAAACGCGCTTCTTTGGCCTTAAACGAGAATGTGGCCTGCACGAGGGATAATCATCCGTGAGACGACAGGGCATTGCTTATGCCTCTTGCAGCGCCGAGAAAGCCTCGGCAACGCGGGTGAGATCCACTTTTGTTACCGTATAATCGGCCACGGCGACAAACGGATCTTCCGCCAGAATGTTGTCCAGCCGGGCACGGTCGATATCGCGGACAATAATCACTCCACCGGTGCGGGGATCTTTGCGCCCTGCGGCAATAAAGACATCGGCGGAAAAATAACGTTCCAGCCAGGCGCGATGTAGCGGTAACAGCGCTTCAATATCGGTCATCGGGCGATGATAAGTGAGTGACACGAGGTACATGATCATTCCTTCTTTGTCGGATTCGTCAGTTCGGTAATCAATGGCAACAGGATCCGAACGCTATCCCGGGTACGCAGAGTGATGCGCCCGGGAAGCCAGCGATCAAGATAGATGAGGTTATCACGCTCGGTTTGATGGCGGCTGGTGCCTTCAGGAAAATGCGCTGAGCGGGCACGCTGTTGTTGACCATCTTTCTTACCCAGATCCCAGTTAGTGGCGCGCACAGACAGCAACGGGAAGCCGGCGACATCGAAGGGATCCTTCGCCGAGGTGTCATGCTTTGCCGCCCGATGGCTGGTGGCATTGATGCCATAATGATGTGCAATGGTGAGCGCGCGATCCCGGGTTTGTCGGGCTATGGGCAGCGGCGTATTGGCGCCGCTGTTAAAATAGAGGCGATCACCGACGATCAAACTGTCAAGCGTTACCACCAGTAGCGTATTTTTCTTCTCTGCCGGCGACATGCGCGCAATATAATCCTCGGTGCCGTGTTGATCGCTTTCCTGCGCACTCATGGCAACAAAGCGAATACCGTAATGCAGCGGAATTTTGCTGAGACGTTGTGCCAGTTCCAGCATGACGCCAAGACCGGATGCATTATCATCGACACCCTGTAAGCGCAATCCGCCGATATTTTTTTCGCTATCGCTGTCACGTTGCGGGCTCCAGGTATCGAGATGCGCGACAATCACGATTTCTTGCGGCTCCCGGCCTGCCCGGGCGGCAATCACCGAGCTGGCGGTAACGTTATGCGTTAGCGAGTGACCATCGCTATCGTGATATTCATAATGTGTTTTGAAATCACGCTTATTACTTTTGTAGCCCATTTCACTGAATTGTTGCAGCAGATAGTCGGCAGTGAGCAACTCGGCAGGGCTACCGGCCATGCGCCCTGGGTACCAGGTCGCGATGTGGCGTAATTGCTGTTCGGCAAACTGACCAGGCGCTGGTGTTGCCGCGTAAACCGGTAATGTAATACCGCTACTGAACAGCGCGGCGAGCGCAATCAGGCGGAGTGTGGAAAACATACCCATATCCTTAGGCGTCATCCTATGACGCAGACCCAAAAAAATTTTGCACCATTAGTATGAAAGTGTGATGACGGTTAAACAATTTCATTCGTTCTTAAATGTCATAAATATCATCTGCTCAGCACAATTTGTTCTCTGCTTAGTTATAGCATTATTCCATTCGGTAACTACTCATTCCAATTAGTAATTTCATCTGTATAAAGCCGGGGACGTATAGTCGCGTTAACTTTTTGTTATTGCCTATAAGGTCGACGTGGATTATTTCCCTCTGTTTGCCGATCTCAGATCAAAGCCGGTACTGGTGGTGGGTGGCGGCGATGTGGCCGCACGCAAGATTGAATTGTTGCGGCGTGCTGGCGCGCAAGTGCAGATTGTAGCTGGCGTTCTCTGTGACGAGTTACAAGCGCTGGCCAATGATCATCAGGTGGAGTGGCTGGCGCCCGCTTTCGCTGAGGCACAACTTGACCATGTCTTCCTGGTGATTGCGGCCACCGATGACAGTGCGCTGAATGCGCAGGTTTCTGCGGCGGCCAATCGTCGTCATTTGCTGGTCAACGTGGTTGATGACCAGCCGAAATGTTCCTTTATTTTTCCGTCAATTGTTGACCGTTCTCCACTGGTGGTCGCGATTTCGTCCAGTGGAACGGCACCCGTGTTAGCGCGTTTGCTGCGTGAGAAACTTGAAGCGTTGTTACCCGCCAATTTGGGGCAGATGGCCGCAATTGCCGGCCAGTGGCGTAATAAAGTGAAGCAGCGCTTTCATCAGATGGTTGAACGTCGGCGTTTTTGGGAATCTGCTTTCAATGGGCTTTTTGCCAGTCAGGTGGCGACGGGCAATCTACCAGGCGCAATGCGAACGTTGGATGATCAACTGGCTAACCCGGAACGTTCGCATGGCGAAATTATTCTGGTCGGCGCCGGACCTGGCGCCAGTGATTTGCTGACATTGCGAGGCCTGCAAGTGATGCAGCAAGCTGATGTGGTGTTGTATGACTCGCTGGTGAGCGACGAGATACTTGATTTGGTGCGCCGTGATGCTGAGCGTATTTGTGTGGGGAAACGCGCTGGCACCCATTCCATGCCTCAGGAAGAGACCAATCGTCTGTTGGTGTCGCTGGCGCAAACGGGGAAACGCGTGGTGCGTTTAAAAGGCGGCGATCCGTTTATTTTTGGGCGCGGAGGCGAGGAACTGCAAGCCGCACAGCAGGCTGGAATCCCCTTTCAGGTGGTGCCTGGCGTTACAGCAGCAGCGGGAGCTACAGCCTATGCGGGTATCCCGCTGACTCACCGGGATCACGCGCAGAGCGTGCTGTTTATCACCGGCTATTGCCGCGCAGGTAGCCATGGCATTGACTGGCCTTCGCTGGCGCGTGCCCGACAGACGCTGGCGATTTACATGGGCACGGTAAAAGCGGCGGATATCAGCCAGCAATTGATCGCCCACGGGCGCAGTGCCTGTACGCCGGTGGCGGTGATTTCTCGTGGCACACGGCCGGATCAGCGCGTGTTGACGGGCACACTGGAAAACCTTGCCGAGCTGGCGCACTGCGCGCCAACGCCGGCGCTATTGGTCATTGGTGAAGTGGTCAATCTGCAGGCGCAACTGGCTTGGTTTCAACATTCTACGCTGCCGGCGGGACGTGCATCCGCCGTGGTGAATTTGGCTTGAGGAAAGAGCATGGTGCAAAAACAACACACTCATCTGCAACAACTGGAAGCAGAGAGTATCCATATTATCCGTGAAGTGGCGGCTGAATTTAGCAATCCGGTCATGATGTACTCAATCGGCAAAGACTCCTCGGTGATGCTGCATCTGGCACGAAAAGCCTTCTGGCCAGGCAAATTACCTTTCCCTTTGCTGCATGTTGATACTGGCTGGAAGTTTCGGGAAATGTATGCCTTTCGCGATCGTACCGTGAAAGAGATCGGTGCTGAGCTGTTAGTACATCGCAATCCGGAAGGGGTGGCGATGGGCATCAATCCGTTTGTGCATGGCAGTGCGAAGCATACTGACATCATGAAAACAGAAGGGCTGAAACAGGCGCTGAATCAGTGGGGTTTTGATGCTGCATTCGGCGGCGCGCGACGTGATGAAGAGAAATCGCGCGCCAAAGAGCGCATTTATTCATTCCGTGATCGTTTTCATCGCTGGGATCCGAAAAACCAGCGTCCGGAACTGTGGCATAACTACAACGGCCAGATTAACCAGGGCGAGAGTATTCGGGTATTCCCGCTCTCCAACTGGACTGAACTGGATATCTGGCAGTATATCTACCTGGAAAATATTGCCATAGTCCCGCTGTACCTGGCGGCACTCCGCCCGGTTCTGGAACGCGATGGCATGCTAATGATGGTGGATGATGATCGGATCAATTTACAGCCGGGTGAGGTGATCACACCGCGCATGGTGCGTTTCCGCACGCTGGGCTGTTGGCCGTTGAGCGGGGCGGTGGAGTCTGAAGCGCAAACGCTGGCGGAGATCATCGAAGAAATGTTGGTTTCTACCACCAGTGAACGCCAGGGGCGAGTGATTGATCGCGATCAGTCCGGCTCAATGGAACTGAAGAAACGCCAGGGTTATTTCTAAGGAGTGGCCAGATGAATACTGTGATTGCACAACAAATCGCCGACAAAGGTGGCGTTGAAGCCTGGTTACATGCTCAGCAACATAAGAGCCTGTTGCGTTTTTTGACCTGCGGCAGTGTGGACGATGGCAAAAGCACGCTGATCGGCCGCTTATTGCACGATACCCGACAAATTTATGAAGATCAGCTCTCTTCGCTGCACAATGACAGCAAACGTCATGGTACTCAGGGCGAAAAGCTGGATTTGGCGTTACTGGTGGATGGCTTGCAGGCGGAGCGTGAGCAGGGCATTACCATTGATGTGGCTTATCGCTATTTTTCGACCGAAAAACGCAAATTTATTATTGCCGATACCCCTGGGCATGAACAATATACTCGCAATATGGCGACTGGGGCCTCCACGTGTGAACTGGCGATTTTGCTGATCGATGCACGTAAAGGCGTACTCGATCAAACACGCCGTCACAGCTTTATTTCCACGTTGTTGGGTATTAAGCATCTGGTGGTGGCGGTCAATAAAATGGACCTGGTGGATTATAAGCAGGCGGTTTTTGAGCAGATCCGCGATGATTATCTCGATTTTGCCCAACAGTTGCCGTCAGGCCTGGACATTCGCTTTGTTCCGTTATCGGCGCTGGAAGGTGACAATGTTGCCGCGCAGAGCCCCGCGATGAGCTGGTATTCTGGTCCGACCCTGCTTGATGTGCTGGAAAGCGTGGAAGTAGAACCGGCGCAGGAAAATTCGCCGCTACGTTTCCCGGTGCAATATGTCAACCGTCCTGATCTCGATTTTCGTGGTTATGCCGGCACGCTGGCCGCCGGGAGTTTACAGGTTGGGCAACGTATCAAAGTGCTACCTTCCGGGGTGGAATCGACGGTGGCGCGTATCGTCACATTTGACGGTGATTTGCTGCAGGCAAGCGCCGGGCAAGCCATTACGCTGGTGTTGACGGATGAAATTGATATCAGCCGTGGCGACTTGTTGATTGCGGCGGAAGACAGGTTAAACGCCGTACAAAGCGCGACGGTGGATGTGGTGTGGATGGCGGAGCAGCCTTTGGCGCCGGGTCAGCGGTTTGATGTGAAAATTGCCGGCAAGAAAACCCGCGCACATATCGAAAACATCGTATACCAGGTGGAAATCAACCGGCTGGAACAGCATGAAAGCGCCAGCTTACCGCTAAATGGGATTGGCCTGGTCAATGTCATCTTTGATGAACCCGTGGTGCTGGATAGCTATCTAGAGAATCCGGTAACGGGCGGGATGATTTTTATCGATTGCCTGAGCAATGTCACGGTGGGCGCCGGTATGATTCATCAGCCGCTGAATAACGAACACACCGCGGCACCACAAGAATTTAGCGTGTTTGAACAGGAATTGAATGCGTTAATTCGTCGTCATTTCCCACACTGGGGTGCGCGAGATCTGAACGCGCTGAGGGGTAAGCAATAAGATGGCAACCGGGCATGATGACAACATTGTCTGGCACACACATCCGGTGACTGGCGCTGATCGTGAGCGATTACATGGCCATCAGGGAGTGGTGGTGTGGTTTACCGGGCTTTCCGGATCAGGTAAATCAACGCTGGCGGGTGCGCTGGAACAGGCGCTGCATCAGCGGGGCGTCAGTACCTATTTGCTGGATGGCGATAATGTCCGCCATGGCCTGTGCGGAGACCTGGGTTTCAGTGAGGGTGATCGGAAAGAGAATATTCGTCGGGTAGGTGAAGTGGCAAAGCTGATGGTGGACGCCGGGCTGGTCGTCTTGACCGCCTTTATCTCGCCACATCGGGCGGAACGTCGCAAGGTGCGTGATATGTTGGGCGCCGGGCGGTTTCTCGAAGTGTTTGTCGATACCCCGCTGGCGCTCTGCGAAGCGCGTGACCCAAAAGGGTTGTACAAAAAAGCGCGTGCGGGTGAACTACGCCACTTCACTGGCATTGATGCCGCTTATGAAGCACCGGAACAGCCTGATATTCACCTTGATGGTGAACAATTAGTAACAAAATTGACAGCACAATTGTTAGACCTGTTGCACAGGCACGATATTATCAAGCGTTGATAAGGTGGCGACAAGCGCCAGAGAATATCGGGCCGTAAAAAGCGTCAACAGGACACTTATGCCGAATGTAATCCCCGTGCCGACACACAGTGATGATCTCGCCCAGGAAGAACATGCCTGGCCTTTCCCCGGCGGGGTCATCGGTTTTGTTTCTTATTGGTTCGCGCTGGCGATCACTTTTCTGTTGTATGGCGCGAATACACTGTTTTTCTTCCTGTATACCTGGCCTTTCTTTCTGACGATGCTGCCGGTGGCGGTGCTGGTTGGTATTGCGCTCAACATGGTGTTGCGCGGGCGCCTGCTCTGGACATTGATTGTTACGATGCTGGTGGTGGCGTGTTTGTTCTGGCTGCTATTTTCATTTCTGACCGGCTGGTGATACCCGCACCGCCGGGGCTGATGGCGGCTACGGCTTCCACCGCCGTGGTGTGTTACAACACTTTACTCAGAAATTCTGCCGTGCGTGGATTGTGTGGCGTGGAGAACATGTGTTCTGGCGACCCTGCTTCCTGAATGATACCCTGGTCAATAAAGATCACGCGGTCACTGACTTCACGGGCAAATGCCATTTCATGTGTGACAATAACCATCGTCATCCCTTCCTGCGCTAAGGTCTTCATTACCGCCAGCACTTCTCCTACCAACTCGGGATCAAGCGCTGAAGTGGGTTCATCAAACAACATAATTTTCGGCGTCATAGCCAGTGCGCGCGCAATGGCGACACGTTGTTGTTGCCCGCCCGACAAACTGTTGGGCCAGGCGTCTATCTTATCGCTGAGCCCGACTTTCGCCAGCAGCGCTTTTGCCTGTTCCAGTGCTTGTTTACGTGGTAGTTTGCGTACATCCATCGGCGCCATAATCAGGTTTTCCAGCACGGTCATATGGGGGAAGAGATTAAAACGCTGGAACACCATCCCCACGGATTCCCGGAGTTTATTGAGATTGGTTTTGGTTTCCTGCACCGCGAAACCGTTCACCTCAACCCGTCCTCCTTCAATGCTTTCCAGGCCGTTGAGACAACGCAAAAACGTGCTCTTCCCGGAGCCGGAAGGGCCAATGATACACACCACTTCCTGCGGCATTATGTTGCAGCTGATGCCACGTAACACCTGCACTTCGCCAAAGTTTTTCTGTAAGTTTTCAACGTGAATCACTTTTGCCAAACCTCTTTTCCATGTATTGCACCAACAGTGACAGCAGGAAGGTAAATACCCAGTAAACCAGCGAAATAACCAGATAAGGTTCCCAGTAGGTGGCATAAGCGCCGGAAACCGTACGCGCGGCATAGGCTAAATCCGCCAGTCCGATAGCCGAGGCCAGTGAGGAATCTTTCAGGATAGCAATGGCATTATTGCCCAGTGGCGGCAACATGCGCCGAAAAGCCTGTGGCAAAATGACTTTGCGCATGGTGCTGCCATAAGGCATGCCCAACGAGCGAGAGGCTTCGGTTTGTCCACGATCAATTGACTGAATACCGGCGCGGAAGATTTCCGAGACGTACGCCCCGGCATTTAAGGTAATGGCGACAACGCAGGAGAGAAATGCCCCGTATTCAGAACGCAGTGCGCGCGCGAAATCCGCCGACATGATGCCGCCACTCACCAGCAGCCCATCACGCGGGTTGATAAATAGCGGGATCAATGCGAAGTGCACCACCATAATTTGCACAAACAGCGGCGTTCCGCGAAATGCGCTGATATAGATGCGTACCGGCCACTGGATCGCGTAGCGCAACAAATATTTCCACGGACCGTGCGGGGCGTGCGCCAGACGGCCCAAACCCAACGCTAATCCCCAAAGTGTGCCGCTAATCACGCAGATCAAGGTACATTTTAGGGTCATCATGGCGCCGTCAATGAACAACGGCAGATATTCCTGAATGATTTCCCAGCGAAATCCTGTCATACAGCAATCCTGTCAGAAGCAACGCCGCATTACGCGGCGAAAAGCGCATTATTGGACGGGCAGCACCGGAACTTGATTATCGAACCAGGTGCGATAAATTTTGGCGTAAGTGCCATCAGCGATGATTTTTTCCATGCCAGCATTGATCTTATTGCGCAACGTATCATTGCCTTTTGCTACGGCGATACCAAAATACTGGCGCTCAAATTTAGCGTCTGCCACCAGTTTAAATTGCTTCTCGGGATGGGTTTTAATGTAATACTTCACCACGCCCACATCACCCACAGCGGCACCAATACCATCCTCATACAACTCTTGCAGCAGTAAAGGGGTATTATCAAAGCGTTTGATTGCGGTGCTGTTTTTTCCGAGGATATCTGAGACAACAATATCGCCGGTACTGGCGTTGACCACACCTACTTTAAGGGTTTTCAATGCCGCAAGTGAGTCAACCGTAGCGTTGATCGGCACCACGATTGATTGCTCCGCCGGGAAGTAAGGACGCGAGAAATCGACCATCTGCTTACGTTTATCGGTGATGGTAATGCCTGAAATGATGATATCGCGATCGCCGGAATTCAGCGTGGCGAAGATGCCTTCCCAGGGCGTATTGACCAGTTTAATGTCAAAATTCTCGGCATGGGAAATTGCTTTAATAATATCAATATCAAAGCCTTCAAGCTGTTTCTGGCTATTTTCATACTCGAACGGACGATAGGTGCCACCCGAGCCGACAACATAAGTTTCTGCCTGTACTACGCCGGTAAACAGCGACAATACCATCGCAAGCAGGGTAAGTTTCTTTAACATATGCTTTCCTGGTGAAATAAATGATCATTGAATTATGCATTTAAAGTGCATGAAAATACAGTTGTGAGTGAAGTCAGACAAGTGCTGTTCAGCATTCTTTTACGCGATATGTTCAGAAATCGGCGCAATTTCGTCAGCACAGTGGAGTCCGGCGAAAAGTTGTGGGATGATTGGGCCGTTTTTCAGGGGGCGGGGATGGGTAAACTGACGTTGCTGTTGCTTGTCTTATTAGGCTGGTTGCAGTATTCACTGTGGCTGGGCAAGAACGGCGTTCATGATTATACGCGCGTTAACGATGACGTGGCGGTACAACAGGCGAATAACGCCAAACTAAAAGCGCGTAACGATCAGCTTTTTGCCGAAATCGACGATTTAAATGGCGGTTCGGAAGCGATCGAGGAGCGCGCACGTAATGAGCTGGGGATGATCAAACCCGGCGAGACTTTCTTTCGCCTGGTGCCGGATCAAAACAAACGGAATACGCGGCAGTCGGCACCTGGCCAGCCGTTAAAACCATGACACGCGTTATTGAATCCATTCCGGAGATCATCGCCATTGTTCCGGCGGCGGGTATTGGTAGCCGAATGTTGTCTGACTGCCCAAAGCAGTATCTGATCATCGGTCGACAAACGATTCTGGAACACAGTATCGCCAGTCTGTTAGCACACCCGGCGATTACCCGGGTGATTGTGGTACTTAGCCCGAACGACGTACAGTTTCAACATTTGCCGCTGGCGCAGGATAGCCGCATCACCACGGTAACCGGGGGGAAACAGCGTGCTGATTCAGTGCTGGCAGGCTTGCAGGTGGCCGGAACGGTGGAATGGGTGCTGGTGCATGATGCCGCACGGCCTTGTCTTCATCTTAGCGATTTAACCAATTTGCTGGCGCTGGCGCAACATAGCCGCGTGGGGGGGATCCTTGCGGCGCCGGTGCGCGATACCATGAAACGCAGTGAACCCGGGAAAATAGCCATTGCGCATACTGTTGATCGTGACAATCTCTGGCATGCGCTAACACCGCAACTTTTCCCGCTTGAACTGCTGCACCGCTGTTTATTGCGCGCACTGGATGAAGGGGCCAACATTACCGATGAAGCGTCGGCTCTGGAATATTGCGGTTACCATCCGCAATTGGTTGCCGGACGCAGCGACAATATTAAGGTGACGCAACCAGAAGATTTAGCACTGGCTGCGTTTTATCTGACCAAATAATCGCATTAAGGGGAACGTATGATGCGTATCGGCCACGGTTTTGATGTCCATGCATTTGGCGGCGAAGGCCCATTGGTGCTTGGTGGCGTACGTATTCCTTATGATAAGGGATTTATTGCTCATTCAGATGGTGATGTGGCGTTACACGCGCTCACTGACGCATTGTTAGGTGCGGCGGCGCTGGGCGACATTGGCAAATTATTCCCCGACAGTGATCCCGCTTATAAAGGCGCGGACAGCCGTGTGCTGCTGCGTGATGCCTGGCAGCGTATTCAGCAAAAGGGTTATCGGCTGGGCAACGTGGATGTCACAATCATTGCGCAGGCGCCAAAAATGTTACCGCATGTGCCGCAGATGCGCATCAATATCGCCGAAGACCTGGGCTGTCATATGGACGATGTTAACGTGAAAGCGACCACGACGGAACAACTGGGATTTACCGGTCGCGGTGAAGGCATTGCCTGTGAAGCGGTGGCGTTGATTTTTAAGGCGGACTGCTAATGGAATTGCTTAATTCTGGCTGGCTGCATGGGAAACCGCTGGCATCCGGTAAGTTGAAAGCGAATCCGGAAGATTTTGTGGTGATTGAAGATTTGGGTTACCACGCTGATGGTGACGGCGAGCATCTGTTGGTGCGGCTGCGCAAGCAGGGATGCAATACCCGATTTGTTGGCGATGCATTGGCAAAATTCGCCGGTATTCATGCACGTGATGTCAGTTTTGCTGGGATGAAAGATCGCCATGCAGTGACGGAGCAAACGTTTTGCCTGCGTCTGCCAGGTAAAGAGACACCGGATTTTTCCGCCTTTGTGCTCGAAGGCTGTGAAGTACTGGAAACCTCTCGCCACCGCCGCAAATTGCGTACCGGTGCGTTGGCGGGCAATGCATTCAAACTGGTTTTGCGCCAGATAAGCGACCATGATGATGTTGAACGCCGGCTGGAAAAAGTGCGTCAGGCGGGAGTGCCTAATTATTTTGGCTTGCAACGTTTCGGCCATGGCGGCAATAACCTGGTCCAGGCGCAACGCTGGGCGCGTAATGAGATTCAGGTACGGGAGCGCAATAAGCGCAGTTTTTTGCTGTCCGCTGCCCGTAGCGCCTTGTTTAATCAGGTTGTCAGCGATCGCCTGGCGCAGCAGGGAAGCCTGAGCCATGTCTGGCCGGGTGATGTCTTGCAATTGGTGGGACGAGGCAGTTGGTTTGTGGCCGAGAATGCTGAATTACCGGAATTGCAACAACGTATCAATGATAATGCGCTACGTATTACCGCGCCGTTACCGGGCTGTGGTGAGTGGGGCAGTCGCGATCAGGCGCTGGCATTTGAGCAGCAATGTCTGGACGGCGAAAGCGAATTGATTGCCCTGTTAGAACGCGAGGACGTTGCCGTAGCGCGGCGTGCGATGCTGGTTATCCCACGGGATTTATGCTGGAACTGGTGGGATGACGTGACAGTAGAACTGACATTCTGGTTGCCGGCTGGCAGCTTTGCCACCAGTGTGGTGCGTGAACTGGTTGCACAAGACAATGACGACGTCGATATTGCCGAATAAGCAACAGTAAGTCAGGCGAGTTTATTTGATTCCAATTTTTGACGCATGCGACGTTTCTGTTTCTCCAGGAAGAACATCACCTCAAGCTTCAGTCCATCCGGATCAAGAAAATAAACCGCGTAGTAGCCTTCGCCGTAGTCGGGATAATCCGCTGGTGCATCAACGATGGTGACCCCCATTTGCAGCAGAAAAGCATATAGCGCATCGACATCCTCACGCGCGGTAAGCTCGAAAGCATAATGATGATAGCCGACATCCCCGGTTCGGTGCTGATGTTTGCGGCCCTCGGCGTCAGCTTCAGTTACCCAGAACATGGTCTCGCCGTTAGTCCAGCCAATAACCCGGTCGAATGCCCACTCAAGCGTAAATCCCATGAAGCCAAGAACGTGATCATAGAATGTTTTGGAACGTTCCAGTTGACTGACACGAATGGCCAGATGATCGATTCCTACCACGTTTACCATCTCAGACCTCCCCTGGGTCAGGGTGATTTCTGTACGGGAAGTGATGCAGCCCTTCTGGCGAAGGGCTGCATTGCAGCTTAGAACGGTGCGTCAATATCGACGATGTCGATGAGTTTATGATTGACGAACTCTTTAAGGCCGAGACCGATCAACTCGCGGCCATAGCCGGAGCGACGGATACCGCCGAAAGGCAGATCAGCTTCAACTTTGGTTGGGTGATTGACAAACACCATGCCGGTGGAGATCTTTTTGGCCACTTCTGCGCCATGTGCCGGATTTGATGTAAACACTGAGCCACCAAGGCCGAAAGGTGAGTCGTTAGCGATCCGCACTGCATCGTCTTCATCTTTAGCGCGGAAGACCAACGATACCGGGCCAAAGAACTCCCAATAGCGTGCTGGGTTGTCTTCGGTTACGTTGGTCAGTATTGTCGGTTGCACAAATGCCCCTTCGACCGGAACCCGCGGCCCCACTTCTTCAGCTTTGGCGCCAAGTTTCACCGCATCACGGATCTTCTGTTTTACTTCATCAGCGGCGGTTTGTGATGAAAGCGGAGCCAGCGTGGTCTTCGGATCGAGAGGATCGCCGGCGACCAGTTCTGCGACACCCTTGCGGTAGCCTGCGAGGAAGTCGTCATAGATCTCATCGACAACAATCAGACGTTTGGAAGAGACGCACACTTGCCCGGCATTCCAGTGCCGACCGAATACTGCCCATTTGATTGTTTTTGCCAAATCGGCATCGGCAAGCACGACGAAGGCATCTGCGCCGCCGAGTTCCAGTGTTGATTTCTTCAGCGCTTTGCCCGCTTGCGCGGCAACCACGGCGCCAGCACCTTCAGAGCCCGTCAGGGCGACGCCTTGTACTCTCGGATCGTTGATGATGGTCTCAATCTGCGAACGGGTAGCGTACAGATTGCGGAAGGCACCATCTGGCAGGCCGGCGTCGTGCATTAATTTCTGGAACGTAGCAGCGCTCTGCGGTACGTTGGCGGCATGTTTTAGCAACAGCGTATTACCGGCAGAAAGCTGCGGCGCCAGGATACGGGCGATCTGGTAGTACGGGAAATTCCACGGCTCAATAGCCAGCAGAACGCCAAGTGGTTCGTGGACCACAACGGCTTCACCCTCTGCGGGATCGAGTACCGGCAATTTTTCCGGTTTAAGCAAGGTTTCGGCATTGCGTACGTAGTACTCGAAGATTTTAGCCGAAAGCTCAACCTCGGCCTTGGCTTCGCCTAACAGTTTTCCCATCTCCAGTGTCAATATTTTCGCAAAGGCATCACTGTTTTTCCGCAGGAGATCGGCGGCATTCTGAAGGATGCGAGCCCGCTCAGCGAAGGAGGTTTCCCGCCAGGTCAAAAAGGTGTTGTGGGCGTTATCGAGTGCCTCTTTTACTTCGGCATCGGTGGCGTCGGGAAAAGTCTGGAGTGTCTGGCCCGTATAGGGATTGATAGATGCATAAGCCATAAAGATATTTCTCCGGTAGCGATATCTGCACAACAGTATGTTGGATATTTTATCCGGGCGCTGGTGCAGAGCAGGCGCGTAAAGCGCTTTTGTTATAACAATAAAGGCACACACCACGCACAAAAGTGTGGTATGGCCGTTGTGTCACCGGGCTTTGAGGGCGGCGGCGACGGGTACTGAAAGTGGGGTCGTTGGGTGACCGATCAGTTTCGACAACTGATGACTGTCGTCGAAAAGCGCGCCTTGCGAGGCGGACACATCCCAACTGGCAATGGCGGTAGCCAGCGGCGCAGGCAGACCAACGCTGGTGAGTGCGGCGGCATAGTCTGCCTCCGCTAAGTTCTTATAAGGGATGTGTTTGCCGGTTTGCCGGGAAACTTCTGCGGCGAGATCGGTTAGCGTCCAGGCAGTATCCGCAGCCAGCTCGTAGACTTTGCCTTCCTGACCCTCGTGGGTGAGCACCGCAACGGCAGCCTCAGCGTAGTCAGCGCGCGGCACGGCGGAAATCTTACCATTGCCAGCACTGCCAATGAAGGCGCCGCCCGCCAGCGCTCCGCCTATAGAACCCGTGTAGTTCTCGCTGTACCAGCCGTTGCGCAGAATGGTAAAGGCAACCCCTGATGCTTTCAGGTCGGCCTCGGTCTGACGATGTTCTTCGGCCAGGCTCAGCGATGAGGTATCGGCATGGAGCAGGCTGGTGTAGACGATTCGCTTTACGCCGGCCTGTTTTGCCGCCGCAATGACATTATGATGTTGTACCGCACGTTGACCTACTTCATTGGATGAGATTAGCAGTAGCGTGTCGATATCTGCCAGCGCATTAACCAGGGTTGCAGGGGTGTCATAGTCTGCGACACGCGCCGTAACACCGAGGTTTTTTGCTTTCTCCGGGCTACGCACCAGGGCGATAATACTGGATGGTGGCACTTGCTGCTTGAGTAGTGCGACAACGAGACGCCCAAGTTGGCCGGTGGCTCCGGTAATAGCGATCATGGATAAGCATCCTTGTACAAAAAGAGTGACATGGTCAGAATAGCACCCATTCTTTGTTTTCGTAAGTACGCCCCACAGGTAAGTCGTCGTCTCCGGGTAAACGATCTAATGTGATATAAAAAAGGGTCACCTTGCGATCAGTGTGGCGCCCCTCGATCTGGAGCACGCCATGAGCACTGCAAGTGCGTTTTCGCTTGATGCCGACACCTTTTCTCATCATGACGACAGGCATCTTTCACTGTTCTTCCAGCCTCGACGGGCTTCAGGACGGCAATGATCTGATGTTCGGTAAAATGGGTTTTACGAATAGCGATCTCCTTTGCGGTAGTATCAGTATGCCGGAAGATCTCTAAAAGTGAATGGCACTATTATGCGGGATGGTTACAGTAACAGACGCCGGCAACGCATTATCAAAAAGCAGGAGGCCGAAAAATAAATAATGAAAATCATGCTCAAATGCAGACTTTTTTTTAGCTATTTTACGGTTGGTTTTTTTCTTCTTATTAGATTTTGTCATAAAAATTTTTATGGGTTTTAGATCCAGGCAACGTTGAGACACAACCAACACCCTTGCATCTTGAAGAACGACGGGTATATTTATCCGGGAGCGTTTTACTTACCCATTGGCAATGTTATTAGGAATTTTTTTAACGTGTTATTGCTGGTTCTGCCATAACCTCAGCGGCTATGGATTTTTAATCTGACAGATAAAATTATAGCCAGAAATAAACAGTTATCTCGGCCACCGAGCCGGGATTGGTTCCCAGCCGTTTACTCTTCAGACAGCCAGATGATCAACTCACGCTAATGATTCCAGTTAGCAGAATATGTATTTTTCGATGAAAGCTACAGTGACATTTATATGAACGCTGGATTTTCTGGCCTGAAATAAGTGTAGGTCAGATGAAATACAGAGCGCACTCACGACAGCGGAAGCGCTCCTGCCCCTTTAGCGTTATGACCATGGCGATAAACCAAAGCAGAATCACAACGGGGACAATGAACGTTAACGCAATCCACACTGGCAGACGTCAAAAAGGCACATTATACGTCAGAGTAAATCAATTAGAGACATAACTACTTTATTAATATTATTAGTGATTCTTATAACGTAAGAAACAAACATCTATTTTTTTTTGCTAATCTACTTTTTAATTATCATCGACTTGGTTAGAATGCGCTGGCGCACGTATTAGTCGACAGAGAGATTAATGCTTCTGTTATATATTTTACTTTAACAAGATATTTACTTTTTATTTACTGATTAAACTTTACCATTAAGGATGATGTAATGAATAAATTAACACTCAGCACCCTTTTACTTACTTCAATTGCTCTTTCTCCTTTTGCTTCTGCTGATAATCATACTGTCACGCTCGGGTATGCCCAAAGCAAGGTTCAGGATTTCAAGGATATCAAAGGTGTTAACCTGAAATACCGCTACGAATGGGACTCACCGCTAAGCGTGATCAGTGCGTTCACCTATATGACGGGTAAAGAGGATATTTCTGGTTTAAATAATAATGCTGCAACATCCAATACGCTGGATGTGAACACTAAAGTTAAATATTACTCTCTGTCAGCTGGGCCAGCATACAGGATTAATAACTATATCAGTGCCTATGGTCTACTCGGGCTCGGTTATACGAAGGTCGATGACACCGCAACCTGGAAGACAAATAGTGTTGCCTCTTTCCGGGAAAATGTGAATTCAAGCAATACTTCTTTAATTTATGGTGTGGGGCTGCAGGTCAATCCAATCGAAAATGTGGCGATTGATATTGGATATGAAGGATCTAAGGTGAAATATGCGGGAAAAAGCTATTCTGTTAATGGCTTTAACATCGGTGTGGGCTATCGCTTCTGATAAAGTCTGATAAACCGCAATAAGCAAAAGGGCCGAAAATCCGGACTGTGCCTGATACAGTTTGGACGGTTTCGGTTCCTTCTGGCGACATCGCTGACACGGTTTCCACGATGCAACATCAGTATGGACGTCAGTCTGCGGGCATGATTTTTATCGCGCGTTTTATGGATGGCTTTTCGCATCTGGCGTCGTTCGTCGCGGGGAATCGGTGCTATGATCGGCATCGCTCAGTCCGGTTGGTGGTTTGGGATATTTGGCAATTGATCAGATCGCACAATCCGGGCTGAGTTCCCTCAAAGTGATGTGATGGACGTCCCTCCTCAACATAATCCTGCCACACTTATGTTGAGCCGTCCCATTTATAGAGGAACAACATCATGAACACGATAAAAGTCGTTGGTATCGATCTGGCGAAATCCGTTTTTCAGCTTTGTGTCTGGATGAATGATGGGACCGTTGCCTGGAATCGAAAAGTTTCTCGCAGCAAGCTGTTAGATACTGTTCGTCAATTCCCGCCGGATACCCTTATTGCAATGGAAGCCTGTGCAACTTCGCATTACTGGGGGAGGACTTTCCAGTCCATGGGATACGCCATTCGGCTCATTCCAACCCAACATGTAAAGGCGTTAACCCGTCACCAGAAAAATGATGCCAATGATGCTCTGGCAATATGTGAGACGGCTTTTCGTCCGGGGAGTCACTTTTTTGCCGTAAAAACGGTTGCGCAGCAGGATATCAAAGCGCTGCGCTGCGTTGTGCCCGTCAATTGATGGTCGAACAGCGCACAGCCGCGGCCAACCAAATCCGTGCTCTGGCCGCTGAGCAGGGCTTCGAGTTCCCGGTTGGGATACATACCTTGCAACAGCGATTACCCGATTTGATTGAAGATGCGGAAAAGCCCGTGTCTTCGGTATTACGCCATTTGCTTTCCACTTTATTGGAAAACATCCACACACTGAACGAATATATTCGTTCAACAGAATATGAAATCGCAGCATTGTGTCAACAGCAGCCCCGGTATCGGGCACTGATGACGATACCGGGTGTTGGCCCGCTTATCGCCGCCGCTTTTTTAAGTGAGGTTGATGCAGCACAATTTGCTAACGGAAGACAACTTTCCGCCTGGTGTGGTCTGGTTCCCCGGCAACACAGTTCCGGTGGGAAACACATCCTCACTTCGATGACTAAAAATGGCAACTGCGACCTTCGGACACTCATCATTCATGGCGCCAGAGCGGTCATGCGCTGTACCCAAAAGCGGGATGACCGCCTTGGAAGATGGCTTAATCATGTCACTGAGCGCCGGGGAAAAATGAAAGCCACCGTGGCGCTGGCAAATAAGTTAACACGTATTGTCTGGCGGTTGCTGTCTGAACCGGTTGATTTCAATATGAACAAGGCTTTTGCGCTGAAGTAGTGATTTGGTTCGGCACAAAGTAAAAGATTTCCTGAGTTTGCAGGCACTGATGAGAAAACGGTAAACCAACCCTGTAATAACCTGAAGTAGATCCAGGTAGAAAATACCGGCTAAGTGATAAGGAAACAGGGTGCGGATGACATCATGGCGCGGGCAAAATTTCCCCAAAAGACGCCGGATATATGACAGCAAACCGTACCACATCAGTACTTGTACACCACGGGACGTCCATATATGATCTACTATTCCGCGCAGCTATTTAGCTGCGTTCATATCTTGCAGATGCTTCACACCAGCGCCTGTCTGCGGCGGCGGCAGCTTCTGTTATTTGCCCCGGTTTATTGGTCATGCAAATCCGGTGCCCCTTCCGCCTTAAGTGCCCCATTGTATTGCGTCACTTGGGGACCGCGCCCGCCGGATTGCAGTGTCAGGAGATAAGTATCGTGCCACCTGGTTGTGGTTGCCCGCCGGATGGCACTCCCAAACAGCTTCCGGGCTTGCCAGATATCACGCTAAGTGGGTGCAGTATTTGTAACGATTAAATAATATGATCCAGAAGGTCAGGGCCAAATACTTCACGGTGTATTTTGTCGACCGGAATTCCCTGAGCTAACAGCGAGGTTCTTTGGGCCTGCATAAAGGGCAGAGGCCCACAAAGGTAGAAGGTGGCCTCCGCAAGATCGGAATCCTGAGCAACCAGATCTCCTGCATCCATACGTCCAGGCTGTGCAGAGATCCCCGCTAACAACTCAGCAGTTTCACCAGACTCAAGGTAGAAGTGAGGTGTCAGCCGTCGCAGCTTTTTTCCTGCGATCTTGATGTCATGCAGGTGCGCCACACAGGCGTGATTTTTCGCTGCATGTGCAAATATTATCTTGCGATCAGGTTTCTGGATAGCTAGCGAGTTAAGTACAGAGATCATCGGCGTAATTCCGACTCCGGCTGAAAGCAACGCTATCGGATCCGCGCCCTTCAGGGAGGGGGTAAAATCGCCAAAAGGTTGACTTACCCTAAGCGTAGATCCGACCTGGATATTGTCATGAAGCCAATTGGATACAACCCCGGTGGGGTTCTCGTCCACGGCCTTCTCCCGCTGGACCGTGATGCGCCAGTCCTTACCATTGGGGGCATCTGAGAGGCTGTATTGCCGCTGTTGGTATACGTCAGGCCGCAGTTCTACAACGACCGATACATATTGTCCGGGATAAAAACTGGCGGGCAGTTCTCCTGATTCAGGTTTCAGCGTTAGGCTGATTATGTCTTCCGCCTGCGCGACGAGTTCTGTCACTCGCATGGTGTTTCGGTGACTGGGTGGCGTGCCGGCGTGGTCGTACAGGTTATTTTCGGCTGCAATGAGTTCATCTGCAATCAGCCAGTAGGCCTCTTCCCAGGCTGCCATCAGCTCAGGCGTCGCAGCTGTCCCAAGGGTAGTGGCGATAGCTGCCAGCAAGTGTTTGCCGACAATCGGGTAATGAGCGGAAGTCAGTCCAACGGAAGCATGCTTATGCGCTATCCGGGTCAAGACAGGCGCAAGTACGTCACTATTCCGGTAGTTTGCGGCATAGGCAAACACTGCAGACGCCAGGGACTGTTGTTGCAATCCTTTGGCCTGATTGCCCATGTTGAAGAGGTTGGTGAGATCGGGATGTTCTTCAAACATATTTCGATAGAAGAGGCGCGTGATTTGTACACCGTGTTCCCTGAGCACGGGAACACTCGCATCGATATAGGGACGGGATTTTTCGGACAACATTTAACCTCCAAAAATATATTTAAAATGCATCAAATAAGACAAAAGAAAGAGCATTTTATGTTGCTTAGTTGGCTGTAGCCGCGAGGATTCTATAAAATATGTATTTATGATGCAACATATTGCGTAGCCTTCCGGGATCTTGCACCATAGGGGAAGAAGCATTCCTGGATTAAGTTATAAATGCAACGATTTTGCCGGGAGCGGGTTTCTCCCTCCATGGCAGGAACAAATATACTCTTCGAGCGGCTCACATGAAACTCACCGACTATACTGACTACAGCCTGCGCGTCTTGATTTACGTGGCTGTTCACCCAGACGAACCCGTCACGATTCAGCATATTTCAGACGCTTTTGGCATATCAAAGAATCACCTGGTGAAGGTTGTCCAACATTTGGGGCAGACGGGTTACTTACAAACTACTCGCGGTCGATCTGGCGGCATACGTCTTGGCCGCCCTGCGATAGCGATCAACCTTGGTGAGTTGGTACGCGCAACGGAACCTGATTTCGGCCTGGTTGAGTGCTTTCGTGAGGGCAATCAGTGCGTCATTACCCGTGCATGCGGTTTGCGTGGGATCTTGCGTCAGGCATTACAAGCGTACCTTGAGGTACTTGATGGCTATTCGTTACTGGATCTCGTAGAACAGCCCTCCGCGATCAACCGTTTGCTGTCATTGCGAATACCAGTTACTGACTCCGAGTAGCAAGCCACAAGTCCAGGTAACCCGGCATATTTGACCCCTGAATCGCCGCATTCTGCAATGTTTTTCTCGTCTTGACGGCAAGCCGAATAACGACGTGCGGCGGGGTTTTCGGACTCACTGGCCGATGGTGGATTTCCCCGCCTTCATTGCTGTGGCTGCTTCAACAACACGGCAGGGGTGGTCAAGAATCCGGGGCAGAATGTTCTTTGTGTTATACCCAGGTAACGCCGAGATGCGGCCAATACCCCTGTATTTTAAAGGGTGACGGGGATAGCGTCGATTATTGTGTCACCGGTCTGTGTATTGAGGTGATGATATCCCCTTTCCAGGCGGCCACATTGGCTCTGCCACTTCAACTGAATTACTGGCCGCCAGTATGATCTGTATCCGCAAAGAAAATCCCTCAATAAGTATGTTCGCCGGGAGAACAAAGAAACAGCGTAAGCAAGTGAGCCCATATTTTTGCTGCATTTCAGGCGCCATAGCGGCAAAGTAAACAATGACGGTATCATTGTGGCGATTACCACTGCGCCTTTGTAGTTTCGGCCAGGCATCGTTTGAAAAGTAAAACCCTGCTTAGAGCCTATCCCATCAGGCAAATTTTAGTTGCCACTTTGGCCCTGGGCAGTGCGCGAAATCCTCACGTACTACGTGTCCGCGCCGGTTTCTCCGCGCTGTCCGTGTCCACATTGACTGCGACAATAATACCTACTGGGATAAGCTCTTAGTCAGGCAGCTACCGCACGCGCCATCTTTCTGACAGGTGAATTATTTAGAGTATGCTGGAATATTATGCTTCAATATACCGGGAACTGTGTTCCTTATCCGGGTACACTACACTCATCAGAATAGAAAAAAACGTGTCGGGCTTACTCTTGAAAAGAACAATGACAATACAAAAATACAGTTTTATCTCTTTCATATAGAACTATTTTTTTAATTCAATATGAGAATATTGCTGAGTAATGATGACGGAATACATGCACCGGGAATTCAGGTGTTAGCCAGCGCCTTGCGTGAGTTCGCGGAGGTGCAAATTGTCGCTCCGGACCATAACCGCAGTGGCGCCTCGAATTCACTGACGCTGGAAACGCCGTTACGTACCTTTGTCTACCCTGATGGTGATATTGCCGTACAGATGGGCACACCGACGGATTGTGTCTACCTTGGCGTCAATGTGTTGATGCGCCCGAAACCAGATATTGTCATTTCCGGCATTAATGCTGGTGCGAATCTGGGTGATGATGTGATCTATTCAGGCACAGTAGCGGCAGCGATGGAAGGGCGTCATTTAGGCCTACCTGCACTTGCTGTTTCACTTGATGGCCATCAACATTACAATACTGCAGCGGTAGTAACCTGTTCGCTGTTACGCGCATTACAGCGTGAACCATTGCGAACCGGGCGTATTTTGAATGTGAATGTTCCAGATTTACCACTGGATAAAATCAAAGGAATTCGGGTTACTCGTTGTGGTAGTCGTTATCCAGCGGATAAGGTCATTTCACAACAGGATCCGCGTGGACATACGCTGTACTGGATCGGCCCGCCGGGTGAGCAGTTTGATGCCGGTCCTGATACAGATTTTGCTGCCGTGGAAGAAGGCTATGTATCGGTCACTGCATTGCATGTGGATTTGACCGCGCATGGCGCACAGGATGTTGTTGCCCATTGGTTAACCAAAACCGAGGTGAATAAGGAATGGTAAGCAAACGCATTGATACGTTGCTGACACAATTGCGCCAGCAAGGCATTGACGATGAGCGATTGCTTAAGGCTATCGGAGAGGTGCCACGTGATCGCTTTGTCGATGAGGCTTTTGAACATAAAGCCTGGGAAAATGTTGCCTTACCTATCGGATCAGGACAAACCATTTCGCAACCTTACATGGTCGCGAAAATGACCTCGTTACTGGTGTTGACCCCAAAATCGCGCGTACTGGAAATTGGCACCGGTTCGGGTTATCAAACAGCCATTCTGGCCCATTTGGTTGAGCATGTTTGTTCTGTTGAGCGCATTAAAAGTCTGCAGTGGCATGCAAAGCGACGTTTGAAACAACTGGACTTACATAATGTCTCAACTCGCCATGGTGATGGCTGGCAAGGATGGCCATCACGAGGTCCTTTCGATGCGATCATTGTCACTGCCGCGCCACCGGAGATTCCGATTGAACTGATGTCGCAACTGGATGAAGGCGGTATTATGGTCTTGCCGGTGGGCGAAGATCAGCAAGTACTGAAACGGATCTGGCGCAAGGGCGGCGAGTTTGTTGTTGATACCATAGAGCCGGTACGGTTTGTGCCGCTGGTGAAAGGGGATTTGGCCTGAAAAGGGTAGAGCTAACGCACTACGACTAACGTATTTCTATACAACTGATTAATGGCATGGGTGTTTTGTTGTTGTTAGTATCCGTATTCTCGCCTACCAGTGGTAGATAGCGGGTGTGGCGACAGCGATACCCGAATTGTAAAAACAGAACTTGTCGCAGAGTTACCATCGCGGAGGATAAATGAGCACGGGAAGCCCAGTTTTTAAATTGAGTCGGATAGCGGCTGTTTCACTTGTTGGATTTTGGTTGGCAGCGTGTTCATCTGGCAATAACACACAGGCGCCAATCAGTTCTGTGGGCAATGACTCTGGCATGACTGGCCAGAGTAATAGCGGCATTATTACCGGTACGGCACCTTCCCGGCCTCTTATTTCTTCTGGTTCAGCGTCGAATGTGGTGACAGAAAATGGCCATATTGTATACAACCGTAGTTATGAGAACATTCCCAAAGGCAGTTACAGTGGTGAAACGTATACGGTTAAGCGTGGCGACACGCTTTTTTATATTGCCTGGATTACGGGCAACGATTTTCGTGATTTAGCACAACGCAACAATGTTTCTGCACCCTATGCACTTAATGTCGGACAAACACTGCAAGTCGCTAATGGGGCCGGAGCACCGATCACCGGTGGTAATGCCATCACTGTCGCAGATGCGACGCAAGGTGGCGTACCAACACCACCAGGTTCCTCACAAATAAAATCGGCAACGGTTGCGCAGCAACCTGTTATTACGTATTCTGAAGATTCAGGTAAATCGACTGGCGGCAAAATGTTGCCTTCGTCGACGGGAACAACTGTTGCAACGACAACGGTCCCGGTTACTGCTCCACCGACAGTCAGCAGCACGACCAATAGTACAACAGCGGTTGGAAGCTGGCGTTGGCCGACTGACGGTAAGATTATCGATAACTTCTCCGCTGCGGAAGGCGGTAATAAAGGGATCGATATCGTGGGGTCGCGTGGTCAACCTGTCGTTTCCACCGCATCAGGGCGTGTGGTATACGCGGGTAATGCATTACGCGGTTACGGTAATCTGATTATCATCAAACATAATGATGATTACCTGAGTGCTTACGCCCATAACGATACAATGCTGGTCCGGGAACAACAAGAAGTTAAGGCGGGGCAGAAGATTGCTACGATGGGTAGCACTGGAACCAGTTCAGTTAGATTGCATTTTGAAATTCGTTACAAGGGGAAATCCGTAAACCCGTTGCGTTATTTACCGCAGCGATAAACCGGCAGAACCCTGGTGTTCTGCCCTGGGATCACGGGTAGGAGCCGCTTATGAGCCAGAATACGCTAAAGGTTAACGAGTTACACGAAGACGCGGAATTCGACGAGAACGGAGCTGAGATTTTTGACGAGAAGACACTTGTTGAAAATGAACCCGGCGATAATGATCTGGCGGAAGACGAGTTGTTGTCGCAAGGCGCGACGCAACGCGTTTTAGATGCGACGCAGCTTTATTTGGGAGAGATTGGCTTCTCTCCGCTATTAACGGCAGAGGAAGAGGTGTTTTTTGCTCGCCGGGCCTTGCGTGGCGATATTCCGTCGCGTCGTCGCATGATCGAGAGTAATTTACGACTGGTAGTGAAGATTGCCCGCCGTTACAGCAATCGTGGGCTGGCTTTGCTGGATCTGATTGAAGAAGGCAATCTTGGTTTGATTCGTGCAGTTGAAAAATTCGATCCGGAAAGAGGGTTTCGCTTTTCAACTTATGCCACCTGGTGGATTCGCCAGACCATCGAACGGGCAATCATGAACCAGACACGTACTATTCGTTTGCCTATTCATATTGTCAAAGAGTTGAATGTTTATCTGCGTACCGCTCGTGAACTCTCTCACAAGCTTGATCATGAGCCGAGTGCGGAAGAGATAGCACAACAACTGGATAAACCCGTTGATGATGTCAGCCGTATGCTGCGTCTTAATGAGCGCATTACATCAGTCGATACGCCATTAGGCGGTGATTCTGAAAAAGCATTGCTCGATATTCTGGCCGATGAGAAAGACAACGGTCCGGAAGACACCACGCAAGACAATGATATGAAACAAAGTATTGTTAAATGGTTGTTTGAGTTGAATGCTAAGCAGCGTGAAGTCCTGGCTCGCCGTTTTGGCCTGTTGGGGTATGAAGCGGCTACTCTGGAAGATGTTGGCCGTGAAATTGGTTTGACACGTGAACGTGTTCGCCAGATTCAGGTTGAAGGCTTGCGGCGTTTGCGTGAAATCTTGCAGACACAGGGACTGAATATTGAAGCGTTGTTCCACGAATAAGTGTCACGCTGAAATTGACAAAATGAATGTAAAAAGCGGTGGCGATGCCCACCGCTTTTTTATGGATGATGACCCGGGCATGTGGTGAAGTATCATGTGCCCGGTGTCGTTGTCCGTCAGCAATAATGTAAAGTTTACATCAACGATTTCAGACGATAGATCCATTCCAGTGCCTGACGCGGTGAGAGTGTGTCAGGATCCAGGGCTTCCAGTGCCTCGATTGCCGTGGAGGTTTCTGCCACCAGGAGCGAAAGTTGGGACCCATCCACTGTTGATGCGGCGGTACTGCCGGATAAGGTTTCCAGTTCTTTCAGTTTCTGCCGGGCACGTTTGATCACTTCTTTTGGTACGCCGGCCAGTGCCGCTACAGCCAGACCATAACTTTTGCTGGCGGCACCTTCCTGAACACTGTGCATAAAAGCGATGGTCTCACCATGCTCAATGGCATCAAGATGTACGTTGGCTACGCCATCCATTTTTTCTGGTAAGGTTGTCAGTTCAAAGTAGTGGGTTGCAAACAACGTAATGGCTTTGATGCGATTGGCCAGGTTTTCCGCACAGGCCCAGGCCAGTGAAAGTCCATCATAGGTGGACGTACCCCGACCAATTTCATCCATCAGCACCAGGCTGTGTTCAGTGGCATTATGCAGAATATTGGCAGTTTCGGTCATCTCTACCATAAACGTCGAACGGCCGGAAGCCAGATCGTCCGCCGCCCCGACACGGGTGAAAATACGATCAATCGGTCCGATTATGGCCTGTTCCGCCGGAACAAAGCTGCCGATATAAGCCATCAGCACAATTAACGCGGCTTGACGCATATAGGTGCTTTTCCCCCCCATATTGGGACCTGTGATCACCAGCATGCGCCGCTGTGGTGAAAGCATCAGAGGGTTAGCAATGAATGGATCTTTCAGCACCTGTTCTACCACAGGGTGACGGGCGGCTGTCAGTTTTATTCCGGGTTTATCGGTGAGTGTCGGACAGCTATAGTTGAGTGTCCAGGCGCGTTCAGCCAGGTTACTAAGAACATCCAGTTCTGCCAGTGCTGTTGCGCTCAGCTGTAGCGCTGCCAGATGGGGTAACAGTAAATCGAACAGCTCCTCGTACAAACTTTTTTCCAGTGCCAGCGCTTTTCCTTTCGAGGTCAGTACTTTGTCTTCGTATTCTTTTAGTTCGGGAATAATATAGCGTTCAGCATTTTTCAGGGTCTGGCGCCGTACATAGTGAATGGGTACCAGATGACTTTGCCCTCTGCTGACCTGAATGTAATAACCATGTATGGCATTAAAACCAACTTTCAGCGTATCCAGCCCAAGTTTTTCACGTTCGCGAATTTCCAGACGATCAAGATAATCACTGGCGCCGTCCGCCAATGCGCGCCATTCATCCAGTTCGGTATTATAACCGGGCGCGATCACCCCGCCATCACGCACCAGAACAGGTGGCGACTCAATGATGGCTTGTTCAAGTAACTGGCGTAAGTCATCAAACAACCCCATTTGTGTGCACAATGTTTGCAGATGCGCGACATCGGTATCTGCAAGTTGTGATTTTAGTTCAGGTAATTGCTGAAAAGCATGGCGCATGCGCGCCAAATCACGCGGGCGGGCGGTACGTAGTGCCAGACGTGCGAGGATACGCTCCAGGTCGCCGACCTGGCGTAATACCGGTTGTAAGGCAGAATATTGATCCTGTAATGCGGTAATACAATGCTGTCGGTGATTGAGGATGCTGGTATCACGTGCAGGCATATGCAGCCAGCGCTTCAGCATACGACTTCCCATCGGCGTGACACTATGATCCAGCACGGAAGCCAGCGTATTTTCTACGCCCCCCGCCAGGTTTTGAGTGATCTCGAGATTACGTCGCGTTGCGGCATCCATAATGATGCTATCTTGCTGGCGTTCCATTGTCAGGGAACGGATATGCGGCAGTGCCGTACGCTGAGTATCTTTCGCGTATTGCAACAGACAACCGGCGGCACGTAGCGCCATATGCGCATTTTCAACGCCAAAGCCGGTTAAATCCCGGGTGCCGAATTGCAGATTAAGCTGCTGGTTTGCCGTTCCGGGTTCAAATTCCCACAGGGGACGGCGACGTATTCCCCGGCGATGTTCGAGCAGATCCATTGCGACAAAATCTTCCGGATAAAGCAGCTCTGCCGGGTTGGTGCGCTGTAATTCCGCTGCCATGGTGTCTTTATCTGTCGGTTCAGAGAGGCGAAAACGCCCGGAGCTGATATCCAGTGTGGCAAAGCCAAATCCGTGAGGGCCTTGCCAGATTGCGGCCAGTAGATTGTCCTGGCGTTCTTGTAGCAATGCTTCATCGCTAAGCGTGCCGGGTGTCACAATACGCACGACTTTCCGCTCGACAGGCCCTTTGCTCAGCGCGGGATCGCCAATCTGCTCACAAATTGCCACTGATTCGCCCAGTTGAACCAGCTTTGCCAGGTAGTTTTCCACCGCATGATAAGGCACACCAGCCATCGGAATCGGCGCGCCGGCAGAAGCGCCACGTTTAGTGAGGGAGATTTCCAGTAGTTGTGATGCACGTTTGGCGTCGTCGTAGAACATTTCATAGAAATCACCCATACGGTAAAACAGCAAAATATCAGGATGTTCGGCTTTCAGCTTAAGGTATTGCTGCATCATTGGCGTGTGGCTGGTGAAATCCTTATCAATGTCTTCATTCATATTGATTTTACTCGTTTTTTAAGTCTTTTGGGTACTCAGGTGGCCCCATGTGAAACCCTTAAAAACCCATGTGAACCGATAAATTTGTATACCATATGTATTCTAGTTAGTATCTGGTATACACACTTGAACTGCTGGTATACATTGATGAAAATGACACTCAATCAGTCGATTATAATCAATAAGTTATCAATCGACGTCAAACCAAGTCTCGATCCGCAAGGCAGAGTAGTCTACTTACCCAATCCAGAGCGAAAAGCGTATCTTATCACTGACAGCCATCGTGATTCACCCGTTGGTTTTGGTGTCAAAATTAGTGCCACGAAAAAGACCTACTTCATCCAGCGGCGTGTGTCATCAGCAGAAAACAGACCTTCTACGGGTGGTAGAGCACCTCAAGAGGTTATCAGGTCTACTATTGGTAATGTCTCTGATTTTGCCAGCATTGAACAGGCACGCGATGTAGCCCGCAATTTCGTGCAAACGATGAAGTTGACCAAAAGGAATCCTAATGCAGTGAAGCGGGAAGCTGACGCTTCTGAACTCACTATCAGTGAAATTTTTGCTCAATACAGAAATCATTTGATGGGGAGATCTAAACCAGCAAAACCCAACACCTTAGCAGTGTTGAATAAAGCCGAGAATCGTTTAAAGGAATGGTCAGGGCTTCGAGTGAAGGATTTAACAGGCAAGGAAATTCTTGGCAAGTTTGATGAAATCGCAAGTAGAGCAAGGACGGCAGCGGAGCAGACCTTCCGATGGGCTAATGTTGCTGTAAAACACGCAATCGAGATTGAAGCAGGGAATGCTCAGACCCAGCAACGACAACCTTCCTTGTCCTACAATCCATTCTCTATCCTGAAAGTGCAAAAAAAATTCAGGACTCGTTCTGAGCTTGAAGATAGCTACAAAGCGAAAGGTGATCTGTCCTTGATTTAGTGCCCACCTTGTTTTCAAATCAGTCAACGAAAGCGAGGTCACTATGACGAGACAACAGTATACCCCAGAGTTCAAGCGCAGGGCGGTAGCGTTACTGCTCGAAAGCGGCAAGTCTGTTGCCCGTATGGCACAGGAGCTTGATATCAAAGAGAA
>JAATFO010000109.1 GCA_015655145.1 Enterobacterales bacterium
TCTCCTGACAAGGGGTTACCGGATTATCAGCATCAGTTGTGTTGATAATATGCAGTATTCGGTGGAGCGGTAGTTCAGTTGGTTAGAATACCTGCCTGTCACGCAGGGGGTCGCGGGTTCGAGCCCCGTCCGTTCCGCCACCCTATTTAGGGGCGTAGTTCAATTGGTAGAGCACCGGTCTCCAAAACCGGGTGTTGGGGGTTCGAGTCCCTCCGCCCCTGCCAGAAAACAATCCTTTGCTTATGCAAAGGATTTTTTTTATCCAAATTTTCGCCACAATTTTTTCATCTTGTTCTTTATCCTGACGCTTCCTGTTCCTTCATGATTACTGAAAACTTCAGTAACTGACGGATATGAGTTTGCTGATCGCTATTTTGCAACCATACCGCATAAAGTGGACGCACAACGACGGGGGTGTCAGGAATGACAACCAGATCCGGATAAACATCTTTCCAGGCATCCGGCAGGAATGCACACGCGCCAGTGGTATGCAATAACTGACGAGTCAAATGTGCCGATGTGGTAGTTAAAACAGAGACATCATCAGCCCCTGCCAGGTAATTTCTGTGCTGATGAAAATCAGCCCCCCATTCCAGCTTGATGTAATCATATTTTTCACGTTCTTCGTTTTGACGTGAGCGAAACAATGTCAGTGAAATATGGCCTATTTGCTGACTGGCCAGCTCATCCATTTTTGGCGATTCCGTCGTAATCAACAAATCGAGCTGCCGCTCATGAAGTTGTTTTACTAAGGAGTGGCGCTGTGCAATACGGGCTTCGAGGTGCAGACTTTGCTGATTTTCGTACAGTGTTTGTAACCATGGCGTTAAATAGGCCTCCCATAAGGATGCGCTGGCGCCAATTGACAATTCATGATGCTGCGGTGTGTGCGACACCTCCTTCTTGGCCATCAGCCAGGTACTCATCAGAGTCTCTGCATAAGGCAGTAAACGCTCACCGGCCGAGGTCAAACGAATGTTATTCCTGTGGCGGGTAAAAAGGTTCACACCTAATTGATTTTCCAACTGTCTGATACGAAAACTGACGGCAGATTGTGTGAGATAAAGTGCTTCAGCAGCACGTCCAAAATGGCGGGTTCTGCCCACTTCAAGAAAGGTTTTTAGTAATTCCGTATCCACAGATGTCTCCTGAAAAATGTTTGTCGTAATGATTTAAATGTTTTGTTTTACACTCTGTCAAGCCTATCTAATACTCCGCGCCATAAATAGCACGGCCATAGAAAAGTTAGGAGCGTGTAAAATGGCGGATAGCTTCGCAACAAATAATCGTTTTTTTGATAACAAACACTACCCGCGTGGTTTTTCTCGCCACGGTGATTTCACTATCAAAGAGGCACAGCTTTTGGAACGTCACGGCTATGCTTTTAACGAGCTGGATCTGGCTAAGCGTGCGCCTGTCACTGAAGAAGAGTATCAATTTGTGGACGTATGCCGTGGGCTACGTGAACCGCAGACAGAAGCTGAGCGAGTCTGGTTTAAATATATGGCACGTATCAAGCGTCCCCGACGTTTTCATACACTGTCAGGTGGTAAACCGCAGATGGAAGGTGTTGAAGACTATTCGGACAGTGACGATTAAACAGAATGGGGGGCCTTCCCCATTCTCATTCCAGGCTTTTGTATAAATGAATTAACATGCGATCGATACCCCGATAACTCAGGGCCTCAAGCAAGTGAGCCCGTACAATTTTCTCATCATTGGCCAGGTCAGCGATGGTTCGGGCTACTTTCAATATACGTTGCCAGGCGCGTACAGAAAGCCCTAACGCAGTTAAAACGGACTCCAGCCATTCGGCATCCTCTGCAGAGATGCCACACCATTGTTGAATCTCCTGGTTGCTCAGTAACGCATTGATTTTCCATGCCCGCGCCAGTTGCATTTCTCTGGCAATTTGAACCCGTTGTCGCACGATCATGCTTGACTCACTTTTACGCTGGCTATTGCTCAGCACACCTGATGGCAATAAAGGAACTTCAAGAGAGATATCAAAACGATCAAGAAAGGGGCCTGATAGCCGGCTCAGATAACGTAGCGTTTGTTGTGGGGAGCAGCGGTTATGGTTGCCCTGATAATGGCCGGTAGGGGTCGGATTCATCGCAGCGATCAATTGAAAACGGGCCGGCCAGGTCACTTTAGCACGCGCTCGGGAAATGGTTATTTCGCCCGATTCGATTGGCTCACGTAATGCGTCAAGTGTCCGCCGTTCAAATTCGGGAAGTTCATCAAGGAATAGCACCCCGTTATGCGCCAGCGAAATTTCGCCCGGGCGGGGAAGTGCGCCACCACCAATTAAAGCAAATAATGAAGCGCTATGATGTGGCGAGCGAAAGGGACGTTGACGCCATTGTTTGTGTAGTGAACCCGTATTCATCAGGCTGGCAATCGATGCGCACTCCAGCGCTTCTTTGTCTGTTAACGGTGGCATCAAGCCGGGTAACCGTGTTGCCAGCATGGTTTTGCCGGTACCTGGCGGGCCGATTAGCAATAAATTGTGTCCCCCGCTTGCGGTGATTTCCAGTGCCCGCTTTCCCTGCTCCTGCCCGATAATATCAGTAAGGTCCTCACTCTCTATGGCCTGGGGAGCGGGATCCGCTACAGCGGTCATTAACGTTTTTTTGCCATGTAGAAAAGTACAAATATCAAGTAGATGTTCCGCTATCAAACAGTCGCCATACTTGATTAACCCCACCTCCTGGGCATTGTCGCTGGAAAGGATTAATTGTCTTCCGGCCTGAAGAGCGGCCATTGCCGCGGGAATGGCCCCCTGTACGCCGCGTAGCGCGCCTGTTAATGCGAGCTCTCCCAGGAATTCATATTGTCCCAGCTTGTCCGCTGGAACTTGTTCTGAGGCAGCGAGAATCGCTATCGCAATGGGGAGGTCATAACGGCCTCCTTCTTTTGGTAAATCCGCCGGCGCCAGATTGACGGTAATGCGTTTTGCCGGAAAAGAAAATCCACTATTAATAAGGGCGCTGCGTACCCGATCACGCGCTTCTTTAACGGTGGTTTCAGGTAATCCCACCAGAGAAAGCGCGGGCAATCCATTACTAAGATGGACTTCCACGGTGACTGACGGGGCTTCCACGCCCAATGCTGCCCGGGTAGATACGAGGGATAAAGTCATAACGGCTCCTGGTTATTAGCAGTATGAGGCTTTGAGTCATACTGCGTGAATGCATCATCCCTGTGATGGAAAACAGATCGAGATCAATTTCTTCGTCTTACCGGTGTTTCATTTTTTTCGTGAGATACACTGATTTTGTAGGGTTAATTAATCACTTACGGTGAGGAAGTAACTTAACCGGGGGATAGCGTTTACTTATTGAATAACCTTGTGTTTTACCGAAAATGGGAACTGTGTCATAAAAAAAAGTAATGAAAATAGTTGTATAAAGCATGTTAACTATGATAACTCTGTAGGTATTATTTCAAACAAGTGAAATGTCGAACAGCAATGAAAGCCCTTCTACGAGTGATTAGCCTGGTAGTAATTAGCGTGGTGGTGATTATCACCACACCATGCGGGGCTGCGCCTGGAGAAAGAAAGGCTTAAAATTAAGTCTGAATTCAAAGAGAACCCCGCACCGAAAGGTCCGGGGTTTTTTTTTATCGGATATAACAACAGAATGAGTGAGGAACACATCATGAACGGTAGCAGAAGATACTGTTGTTCCCGCAGAACGGCAGGAGAATGACACATGACAGGTGCTCAGTGGGTGGTTCAGGCGTTGCGTGCACAGGGTATTGATACCGTATTCGGTTATCCGGGCGGTGCAATTATGCCGGTGTATGATGCCCTGTATGATGGAGGCATTGAGCACCTGTTGTGCCGCCATGAGCAAGGGGCGGCGATGGCAGCGATCGGCTATGCTCGCGCCACAGGAAAAGTGGGGGTTTGTATCGCAACTTCTGGACCTGGGGCGACTAATTTGATCACGGGTCTGGCGGATGCAATGCTGGATTCTGTTCCGATCGTAGCGATTACTGGACAGGTCGCTTCCTCCCTTATCGGCACCGATGCTTTTCAGGAAGTGGATGTTCTGGGCCTTTCCCTCGCCTGCACAAAGCACAGCTTTCTGGTGGAATCATTGAATGCATTACCCGCAGTGATGGCCGAAGCGTTCGCTATTGCGACATCAGGGCGTCCGGGACCGGTTCTGGTTGATATTCCAAAAGACATTCAACTGGCCAGTGGAGAACTGATACCGCACCTGTTGCCCGTCGAAGAGACACCAGAGCATCCTCACGCCGCATTGCAGCAGGCGCGTGCGATGTTGGCACAAGCCAAAAAACCGATTCTGTATGTGGGCGGCGGTGTGGGCATCGCACAGGCGACGGCGGCGTTACGGGCGTTTGTCAAAAAAACCGGTATTCCCACGGTTGCCACCCTGAAAGGGTTAGGGGCACCGGACATGAACGATCCCTGCTATCTCGGCATGTTGGGCATGCATGGCGCCAAAGCGGCTAATTTTGCTGTGCAAGAGTGTGACTTGTTAATTGCCGTCGGCGCCCGTTTTGATGACCGCGTCACCGGTAAACTGGATACCTTTGCTCCTCATGCCAGCGTGATTCACCTGGATATCGATCCGGCGGAATTAAACAAACTGCGACGTGTTCATGTCGCCTTACAAGGCGACGCGAATCGTCTGCTGCCAGAGATGTATCAGCCGGTTGAAATCACCGCCTGGCGTGAACATGTTATAGCGCTTAAGGAGCAGCACGGCTGGCGTTACGATCATCCGGGCGAGGCGATTTACGCACCACTGTTCCTGAAACAATTATCGGATCGTAAAGCGGACAATTCCGTTGTCACGACCGATGTCGGTCAGCATCAAATGTGGGCCGCACAGCATATGAGTTTTACTGCGCCGGAAAATTTCATCACGTCCAGCGGGCTGGGTACGATGGGATTTGGGTTGCCAGCCGCCGTTGGCGCACAGGTCGCGCGCCCGCAGGATATGGTGATCTGTGTATCGGGCGATGGTTCCTTCATGATGAATGTTCAGGAACTGGCGACCATCAAACGAAAGCGGCTGCCTGTCAAGATAGTGCTGCTTGATAACCAACGCCTGGGCATGGTTCGACAGTGGCAACAGTTATTCTTCTCAGAACGCTACAGTGAAACCAACCTCTCCGATAATCCCAATTTTATTACGCTGGCCATGGCGTTCGATATTCCTGGCCAGCGTATCACCCGCAAAGATCAGGTCGACGCTGCATTAGACGCTCTGCTGAATAGCGAAGGGCCTTATATGCTGCATGTTTCTATTGATGAACATGAGAACGTCTGGCCGCTGGTGCCGCCAGGTGCCAGTAACGCACATATGATGGAGAAAACCTCATGAATCAGCATCAATTGTCTATCGAAGCGCGTTTCCGGCCTGAAATATTGGAACGCATTTTACGGGTAGTGCGCCATCGCGGGTTCCAGATTAGTGCGATGAGCATGGTTTGCGAGGAAAATACTGACAATATAAATATTGAAATGACCGTTGCCAGTCAGCGTTCAGTCGATTTACTGTCAACGCAGTTAAGAAAATTAATGGATGTCGCGTGCGTCCAGATACAAGAACAGACAACACAACAAATCCGCGAATAGTCGCGAAAGGAAAGAAGAATGACGACGAAGAAAGCAGACTATATTTGGTTCAATGGCGAGATGGTTAAATGGGAGGATGCTAAAGTTAGTGTTATGTCCCATGCATTGCACTACGGCACTTCTGTGTTTGAAGGTATCCGTTGCTATGACTCGCACAAAGGCCCGGTAGTCTTCCGCCATCGTGAACATATGCAACGCCTGCATGACTCCGCTAAAATTTACCGTTTCCCGGTAAGTCAAAGTATTGACGAACTGATGGAAGCGTGTCGCGCAACACTACGTAAAAATAAACTAAAAAGTGCCTATATTCGGCCTCTCGTCTTTGTTGGTGATGTCGGTTTGGGCGTGAATCCGCCGGACGGTTACAAGACGGATGTGATTATTGCCGCTTTCCCATGGGGCGCTTATCTCGGTGCTGAGGCTTTGGAACAGGGCATTGATGCGATGGTCTCCTCCTGGAATCGTGTGGCGCCCAATACGTTGCCAACGGCGGCAAAAGCCGGTGGCAACTATCTCTCCTCACTGTTGGTCGGGAGCGAAGCCCGCCGCCACGGTTATCAGGAAGGCATCGCGCTGGATACCCACGGTTACCTCTCTGAAGGTGCGGGTGAAAACTTGTTTGAAGTGAAAAACGGCATTTTGTTTACTCCGCCGTTTACTTCTTCTGCCTTGCCGGGCATTACCCGCGACGCCATTATCACTCTGGCAAAAACGCTGGATATTGAAGTTCGTGAACAGTCTCTGTCGCGTGAATCCCTGTATCTGTCGGACGAAGTCTTTATGTCCGGTACGGCAGCCGAAATTACACCGGTACGTAGCGTGGATGGGCTTCAGGTTGGCGCAGGGAAATGTGGTCCGGTTACCAAACGTATTCAGCAGGCATTTTTCGGCCTGTTCACCGGCGAAACCGAAGATAAATGGGGTTGGCTGGATCCTGTAAACGCATAAAAATTATGATATTAGCGGGCGCCCAATTGCGTCCGCACACTGATTAAAACTGGAGTAACCCGAGCATGCCTAAGTACCGTTCCGCCACCACCACCCATGGCCGTAATATGGCGGGTGCCCGTGCCTTGTGGCGCGCAACAGGAATGACAGACGCCGATTTCGGTAAACCGATTATCGCGGTGGTCAATTCTTTCACGCAATTCGTTCCTGGCCATGTACATTTGCGTGACCTGGGTAAACTGGTCGCTGAGCAAATTGATGCTGCTGGCGGGGTTGCCAAAGAGTTCAATACTATTGCTGTGGATGATGGCATCGCCATGGGGCATGGTGGCATGTTGTACTCGCTACCCTCGCGCGAGTTGATCGCTGATTCAGTCGAGTACATGGTTAACGCCCATTGTGCGGATGCGATGGTCTGTATCTCCAACTGCGACAAAATCACCCCAGGGATGTTGATGGCGTCACTGCGTCTCAATATTCCGGTGATTTTTGTTTCTGGCGGGCCGATGGAAGCGGGAAAAACCCGGCTTTCAAATACACTGATTAAACTTGATTTAGTTGACGCCATGATCCAGGGCGCGAACCCCAAGGTCAGTGATGCTGATAGTGATCAGATTGAACGTTCTGCTTGTCCAACGTGTGGTTCCTGCTCGGGGATGTTCACGGCCAATTCAATGAATTGCCTGACCGAAGCCCTTGGCTTGTCTCAACCAGGTAATGGTTCTTTGCTGGCCACACATGCTGATCGTAAGAACCTGTTTATCAACGCGGGTAAGCGCATCGTTAGTCTGGCAAAACGCTATTACGAAGGTGATGATGATAGTGTTCTGCCGCGTAATATCGCCAGCAAAGCGGCGTTTGAAAACGCCATGACACTGGATATCGCCATGGGCGGGTCAACCAATACCGTATTGCATCTGTTGGCGGCGGCACAAGAGGGCGAGGTGGATTTTAGCATCGCGGATATCGATCGTCTGTCACGTAAAGTCCCCCATCTGTGTAAAGTGGCTCCCAGCACGCAAAAGTATCATATGGAAGATGTACATCGCGCCGGTGGGGTTGTCGGCATCCTCGGCGAGCTGGATCGTGCAGGCCTGTTGAATAATCAGGTTAGAAATGTTCTGGGATTGAGCCTGCGTGAAACGCTGGATCAATACGACATCATGCTGACCAAAGACGAAAGCGTGAAAAAGATGTTTCGAGCCGGGCCCGCGGGCATTCGTACGACCCAGGCGTTCTCACAGGATTGTCGCTGGGACACCCTGGATGATGACCGTCAGGAAGGGTGCATTCGTACGCGCGAGTTCGCTTTCAGTCAGGATGGCGGTCTGGCCGTGCTTTACGGCAATATCGCTACAAATGGTTGCATCGTCAAGACGGCGGGCGTTGATAAAGAGATCCTGACCTTCCGTGGTCCGGCGAAAGTGTATGAAAGTCAGGATGATGCCGTGAGTGCGATTCTCGGCGGCAATGTGGTGGCGGGTGATGTCGTGGTGATCCGCTATGAAGGACCAAAAGGCGGGCCGGGCATGCAGGAAATGCTGTATCCAACCACCTATCTGAAATCGATGGGGCTGGGTAAGCAATGCGCGTTGATCACCGACGGTCGTTTTTCCGGTGGAACCTCGGGGCTGTCAATTGGTCACGCCTCGCCGGAAGCAGCTAACGGCGGCACGATAGCGTTGGTGAAAGATGGCGATATGATCGATATCGATATCCCGAACCGGGGTATCAAACTGGATATCTCTGACGACGAATTGCAGGCACGGCGCCATGCTGAGGAAGCGCGTGGTGATGCCGCTTATACACCACACTCACGCCAGCGTCAGGTTTCTTTTGCATTACGTGCCTATGCTTCACTGGCGACCAGTGCCGATAAAGGCGCGGTGCGTGACAAGAGTAAGCTGGGAGGCTAATCAAGATGTCTGAGTCTCAACCACTTCCCGTCGCACCATGTGGCGCGGAGTACCTACGGGCGATACTGCGCTCACCGGTGTACGAAGTTGCACAGGTGACGCCGTTACAGAAAATGGAAAAAATCTCGTTGCGATTGGGTAACACCATCCTGGTGAAGCGCGAGGATCGCCAGCCGGTGCATAGCTTTAAGCTGCGCGGTGCATACGCGATGATTTCTGGCCTGACAGAAGAACAAAAAGCGCATGGCGTCATCACGGCTTCAGCAGGCAACCATGCTCAGGGTGTTGCGTTATCGGCCAGTAAGCTCGGTATTCATTCTTTGATTATCATGCCGGTTTCCACGGCGGACATTAAAGTTGATGCTGTGCGGGCATTGGGTGGCGAGGCTTATCTGTACGGCGCCAATTTTGATGAAGCGAAAGCGAAAGCCATCGAATTGTCAGAGCAGCAAGGATATACCTTTGTGCCGCCATTTGATCACCCTGCGGTGATCGCCGGTCAGGGAACACTGGCCATGGAGCTACTGCAACAAGATGCGCACATTGATCGGGTGTTTGTCCCGGTGGGTGGCGGCGGTCTGGCGGCGGGCGTGGCGGTATTAATTAAACAGCTAATGCCGCAAATCAAAGTCATTGCCGTTGAAGCAGAAGACTCTGCCTGTCTGAAAGCCGCGCTGGATGCTGGTCATCCGGTGAGTTTGTCGCGGGTTGGTTTGTTCGCGGAAGGCGTTGCGGTGAAACGTATCGGTGATGAAACCTTCCGTTTGTGTCAGCACTACCTTGACGATATTGTCACGGTTGACAGTGATGCCATTTGTGCGGCAATGAAAGATTTGTTTGAAGATGTCCGTGCGATTGCTGAACCGGCTGGCGCATTAGCGCTGGCGGGGATGAAAAAATATATTCAGCAACACGACATCAAAGATGAACGGCTGGCGCATATTCTTTCTGGCGCCAATGTGAATTTTCATGGTTTGCGTTATGTGTCTGAACGTTGCGAACTGGGAGAACAACGTGAAGCGCTGTTAGCGGTAACTATCCCGGAACAACAAGGCAGTTTCCTTAAATTCTGCCAGATCCTTGGCGGGCGGGCGGTGACTGAGTTCAACTATCGGTATGCCGATGCGGATAACGCCTGCATTTTTGTCGGCGTACGTCTGACTCGCGGCGAGCAAGAACGTGGTGAAATTATTACCCAGTTGACCGGGGAGGGTTACCATGTCGTCGATCTTTCTGATGATGAGATGGCGAAACTGCATGTGCGTTACATGGTTGGAGGACGTCCGTCGAAACCCTTACGTGAGCGCTTGTTCAGTTTTGAGTTTCCCGAAGCGCCTGGGGCATTGCTGAAGTTTTTACAGACACTGGGCGCGCACTGGAATATTTCGCTGTTCCACTACCGCAGCCATGGCACCGATTATGGACGGGTACTGGCGGCATTTGAACTGGGGGACAACGAACCCCGTTTTGAAGAATACCTGACCGATCTGGGATACGATTTTCACGATGAAACGCAGAATCCGGCATTTCGCTTCTTTCTTGCCGGGAATTGATTACAGCAAGTTCCAGAAAGCATTAATCAGCGGCTCGCTGAGCCGCTTTTTTTGCACGCAAACCCCGAGTTCAAAGGGGGCAACGGACTCAACATTATCCAGGATCAGTACGCGGTTGCGAACCGGTTCCGGACTATTTTCCAGTACGATGTCAGGCAGCAGCGCAATCCCGCAGCCGAGCGCCACCATTGAGACGATGGCTTCATGACCAGAAACCGTGGCATAAATCAGCGGATTCGCAATGTGGTGGCGGCGGAACCACAAATCAATACGTCGGCGGGCGGGCCCTTGTTCTGGAAGGATAAACGGAATGAGCGACCAGTCAGGTTGTACATCGGTGGCTTGCGTGCGCACCGGGCAGGGCAATGCCGGAGCGATAAGTACCAGCGGAATATGGCCGAGTGGTGTGAAATCAATGCTCGCAGGTAAGGTTTCCGGCCGGCCGGCAATGGCCAAATCGACGTCGCTGGAATGAACCTTTTCAACGGCATCTGCGGCATCTCCGGTGGACAGTTTTATTTCGACCTGCGGATGTCCGGCGCGGAAACGATCAAGAATCGGCGGTAAATGGCTGTAAGCGGCAGTAACGGAACAGAATAACCGCAACTCACCGCTGAGCGAGGGACCATTTTGCCCGATAGCATGACGCAGTTGTTGATACTGCAACAAGGTCTGTTGTGCGAACTGACGCAGGCATTCACCGGCCTCTGTCAGGGCGACGGTTCGGTTATCGCGTAAAAACAAACACTGCCCGAGGTCCTCTTCCAGCCGCTGAATTTGGCGCGATAACGTCGACGGGCTGACATGCATGGCGCGAGCGGTACGGCCAAAATGGCGACTTTCTGCCAGATGGAGGAAAAGCTTCAGGTCACGTAAGTCCATGCCATGCGGGCCTCATATTTATGTTGCAATTATTGCAACGTCATATTGTTAATATATCAATTTAAGCAATGCATTTCCTGTCATATGATAGGGATTATTCAGGGTGAGCCGCCGGGCGGTCGCACCGACAAATACAAGACCCAAACAACCCTATACGGAGTTTCCATGGCTAACTATTTCAACACTTTGAACCTGCGCA
>JAATFO010000076.1 GCA_015655145.1 Enterobacterales bacterium
AGTTTGATTCCTGTTCCAGTACTAATAAGCGTTGTGAAAGTTCTTGAGTTTGGTGCGGTAAAATATTCCGTGGATAACTGGAAAACCGTACCTGATGCCAGAACACGTTATTTCGATGCGGCTATTCGTCATATAACTGCGTGGTGGCTGGGTGAGAAAAACGATACAGAGAGCGGGCTACCGCATATTTCGCATGCAATTTGCTGTCTTATTTTCCTGCTCTGGCTGGATGGAAAAGATGATGCACTAAAAAAATTGCCGTAGCAGGGGTGTGGAATGACTAATTTACGCAAAGAAGCACGCGGCCGGGAGTGTCAGATACGCATACCGGGCGTGTGTAACGGCAACCCTGAGACAGTTGTGCTGACGCATTACCGGCTGGCCGGGACGTGTGGGACAGGCATGAAGCCCAATGATGCACAGGCAGCATGGGGTTGCACGGCTTGCCATGATGTTTGTGATGGCAGGACGAAGGTTATAACGCGGGATGAGGCAAGGCTTTATCACGCTGAGGGCGTCATGCGGACACAGGCAATCCTGATTGCAGAGGGGAAACTGAAAATATGAGCGAGTACCGGCTAATAATACCCTGGCCGCCCACGGTGAACACCTACTGGCGACATTGCCGCGGTCGACACTACATCAGCGCCAAAGGCACACAATACCGAAAAGACATTATCCAGATAATCCAGCAGCAGCACCTCGACATCAACACCAGTTCCCGCCTCAAAATATCGATCACCACCAACCATCCAGATAAGCGCCGCCGCGACCTCGACAACCTGCAAAAGGCAGTTTTCGATTCTCTGGTGCATGCCGGGTTCATGGCTGATGACGAACAGATCGATGATTTCAGGGTGCGGCGTGGTGAGCAAGTCAGAGGTGGATCGCTGGAAGTGATTATTACCGAACTGGAGGAATCATGAGCCTTGAAAGCACAGTGCGTTTCCATTTCCCCAAGACGCAGAACTTTAGCGGGATGGCCCCGCAGACATCACCTGACACCCTCACTGGCAAAGACTATATCGCCGCTATGGGCATGGCTATGTCACGCGCTCCGCTGGGATATTCGGCATTCATGGGGAAGGTTGGGATAAGTGAGAGCGACGCCGCACGCGCCGTCTCGCTGCTTACTGAATATGCTATGACTGTCTGCGACAGGGTTGCAGCCCTCCGCAAACTCGACAGCAATATTAAACCAGCCGTTATGCAAACACTTGCAACTTATGCCTACCTGGATTATTGCCGCAGCGCTGCCAGCGTGAAACCGTGTGAGTACTGTCATGCTACCGGATTCATTGAGTCTGAAGTGTTTACCATGAAAGCCCCGCTACGTGGGGGTTATCAGCGGGAGGTGAGGGATATTGTTCGCCTGAGATGCAAGGCATGTGATGGTAAAGGTGTTGTGTCCACATCGTGCCGTGACTGCAACGGTCGCGGGCGGGCGGTGATGCGGAAAGAAACCGAACGGCAGGGCGTGCCAGTGATGGGGGATTGCAAACGATGCCAGGGAAGGGGCTTTGAACGCATACCTTCTACTGAGGCGCTCAGCGCTATCAGCAAAATAACCAGGGCAATCAGCATAGATATCTGGAAAAGAGGCGTTAAACCACTTTACGACCAGTTGATAGTTAAGCTGGAAGTGGAAGAATCGTGGGCTAATGCTGCTCTGAATAAGGTAACCGGATAGTGCAATAAGAAATAGCGCATTATTTTATAGAGAGCTATTTACATTACACTAAGTTGGGGATATAGTTCCTAACAGCTGAAGTTGCGCGTTGTTAAAACCGCAAATAATAAGCCCTGCATTAAAAGTGTCATGAAGTGGTTACTGAAGGCAGAGATCAGATTTAAAGTTTGCCGACTCTCTCTGATCTCTGCCTCTTCCTTCATAAGTATTCATAAGCCACTGGTTCATAGCCGGTGGCTTTTTGCTTTCTGCACAACAGAGAAAAGCATTCAGCGGGTGTTTTCGAACGCTTTAGAGACGCCAGAGGCTTTGACGTTGTGTAGCTACCGCATACCCATGAAGCGAAGTAGGCGCTGCTCTCCCTGTCCAATTTAGGACAACGGAACAGCCCCGGAGTCAACCGGGAAACATTTCCCCGTGTCGACGGATCAGGTAACTATCTCGATGATGCATCGGAGATTGATTCATAGTTCTATAATAGAGACAACATCAATGTTGTTCGTAGCTATGTAGAGATCAACATCCTTCACATCAAATGGGAAACCAATGATGCCAGTCCTTGCTTTGAACTCGTTTAGTTCATTTTTAAGGATTTGATTTCTTTTTTGCAGATTTTCCAGTTCAGGATTATTAAAATTTGAACACATTTCAACGAACTCGTCGGACGATTTGATATATTGTTCAATAGTGTCCGCGTGCATGAGAATTAAATCAGGGAATACAAAATCAAATCCATCAGGGAAAAGGAACGATTTTCCGAACATGAATACTTTTATTGCCTTCATTTTTTTCTCCTTATGTTTCTGCATATCTACTTGTTAACACAAGTATAACTAAAATCAGCGCCAAGGAATCTGAACTGACTTGCAATGTTGTCGCATAAATAATGGTCCTTCTCAATAAGCGTACAATCGATGCCAAGATCAAATGCTGCAAGCCCTGTTGTTCCGCTTCCGGCAAAGAGATCTGTAACGCTATAAACGTCGAAACTACCGAGAATGTCAGTGATCGCGTCAGTATTTTTAGCCATGCCGTGTTGCTGCGACCTCTCACGCGGGGCATGAAATATTGTAGGCCAGTACCCGTTTCCTTCAAACACATCAGAACGCTGTCGACGTTTACGACTGAATAGTGATTTTTCACCCGGCGAATGCAGATAAACACCAGTATGATGTATGTAATTTGGCTGCTGATCATTGCGTGATTTTTTTGGCGCGACGGCATCAAGCACGAAGTCAAACGCCAGCTTCCACCCCAGCAATGGATATAGCTCAATTAACTGGCTCATGGTTGTCAGTAACACTAAATGACGCGAATCCTGTCGCTGAATAATATGAGCTAATGTTGTAGCGGGCATGTCATAGGGTGGGTCTGTTACAATAATATCTGATGTGATTTCGCAGACAGATGCGTCACTATTTATTAATGTTAATTTTGGCATTTTTATATACTCTCATTGCATGATCAACTGTCATGCTAATTGCGTGTGCATGCGTAAAGTTTTTTGTCCAGAACTCAACGCGTCCTAGCCTATTGTCTTGAAAGAAAATGTTCGCGTCGTATATTGACACACCTCCGTTTATAAGTGCATTGGCAAAATTCTGTCGCACGCGACCAATCATTTTTTCGACAATTCCAGTCCCGGGTATATAGCGCGGAAGCTCAAGCTCTCGTTGTAGTCGATCTATATAATCGGTATTGAATGATTCACGGCGAGTTTTCTCAATCATTCCGGAGTCAAGCCTAAGCATGTTTACATAGTGACTGCCAACGCCCTGCTGACGGATGAGTGCATTATCAGCGCCACATTCCTGGCATTTATTTTCTTTGATTGAGTACCAATATCCGCATTCAATACAGGGTGCAAGACGCAGATAATGTGGGGTTTTTGGAGGTTCATCAATGTCCCACACAACATTTTCGTCAGGTTCTCCATGCAATGATATTGCCCCGACCAGATCGACAATAACAGCATGTGATTTACCTTGTGCTGTTCGCAAAATACGCCCGATCCACTGGCGATACATGATGAATGATTTTGTTGAACGAGCAATAATTAACCCAGATACTCCGGGTACATCAAAGCCTTCACCCACCATATCGACGTTACACAGTACGTTTATTTGTCCGCTTGAAAATGCAGAGATGATGCGCCAAACATCTGTCGACCCCATGTCAGAGCTAATGCTTGCTGAGCTTATACCAGCATTGCGGAACTGGATTGCAATTTCACGTGCATTTTTTATTGCAGGACACATCACTATTGCCTGCTGTCCAGACATATATTTTTGATATACATGCACAGGATAGTCAGAAACTTCTACTGATGAGCGGCTCATAATCCGGTTGAGAATGACTGGTGGCGTGTAAAGCGAATAACCACATAGCCGACCAGCATCAATCAGCTTTTTTATGCTCTCATCGCGTAGCCACGAGCACTGCACTAATCTGTCAAACAGACCGTTATTTCGAACAGAAAGACTGGCGCCATCCATTCGTCCTGGTGTTGCTGTGAAGCCAACAAACCTCGCATTAGGGAAAATTTCTTTCATTAACCCCCATTTGTTATCCGGGACAACATGATGTGCTTCATCAATTACAATCAGCCATTTCCGATAGCGGTCTACTGACAATTTATTATGCTTGTAATGAGAGACAATGCTGTCAATGCTTGCAACAAGCTTATTGTTATTGCCGCGTTGAATGCAGTTTTTCCCAGCATATTTACGCGATTCCATGCAGCGGCGACGTGTAAACTCACTACTAATTGTATCGTGTACAACACCAAATCTGGCCGCAATTGCACTGCACTGGACGATCAAAATATTGCGATGCGCGACAATCATTGAATATTCAGACTGTTCAAAAATAGCAGCCTCAATTGGCGTTTTTCCTGCGCCAGTATCGAGTTGAACAAGATCATGAGACGCATGAGACATAACGTTGTCGAAAATTTCTTGCTGGTAATCGCGGAGAATCATTTAAAGCCCCACAGTGCAGTCAGTGCGTTATATTCTTCAGCTATGCTTGCTACTAAGTTTGCGTCATTTGTGGCTTTTGCTTCACTGTAAGATACAAGTAAATTTTTATATTTTTCCGCGAACTCGCCGATTTCAGGCGGTTTTTTATCTCGGGTTTCTATCCAGAATTTAGCGTGTTTCATAAGTCCACTTGGGTCGCAACAGATTGCAGCCTGTTTCTCAGTCATGTTTTTAATTTTGTCAGCGCGGATCTTTTCGCCCCAGCGAACTTGTTTAGCGGATCCACGCAGAGCCTTACCGCCAAAAAATTTTGCAATATTCCTTGCATCAAGTGTTCCTCCTGATATTTTATTTTTCGTTGGCTTTACGCGTCCAGGAATATAGTTTATGGCAGGGTCATAGCGTAGCCCGGACTCTGAGTCATACCAGTAACGACCTGAATCATCAAATGAAGGCATATCTGCGATATTATCGTGCCACTCTTTCCAATTGAGATCAGTAGTCATAATAATTATCCTTGCTCATATGGATGATTGGTTTTAATGCAGAATAACTCCCAGAGTGCCGGGTGCATCTTCCGATCTCCAGATTCCCATTGCTGCCATGACCGCAAAGCGCTGTGAACAATACTGGCAGCCTGACTTTGTGTCAGGCCTAATCCGGTCCGTGTGGTTCGTATGTCATTCGGTGTTGGGGTCATTAGTCGTCATCCCAATCGCGGTAACCAAGGCCCAACTCAGCTTCGGCAGCATATTTAGCGATGACAGATTCGTGCTCTGCAACAAGGCGTTTAGCTGCGAAAAGGATTGTTTCAGCGGTGATATTTTTATCTATATAGCATTGAGAAATTGTATCGCCATAAATTCCATCACTGCTAATAGATACACACATTGAATCGGGTTTACGTATGTGAAAACAATCTGTTGCTGAGTAAAAATAGTCACGACCAAAAACAGAAATAACACCTGACTCAGAAATTGTTTTTGTCATTGTTGGTGATGTTGTGTTGATCATCAGGCTAATGCCCGATGACGTTTCAACTGTTTTCAGCTTGTGATTATGTTGGGGTTTGTTAATCAGCATGTCAGCCAGAACAGAATCAACATCAACCAGGATGCCGCCTGAATATTCGGGTTCCCCTGAGTAGCGCCACTTTTCAATTGCGTTAATTCCGCCGCGATGAGCAATGACTGCGGCTGCTTTATGTCTAGCCTGTGTTTCATCAACTCCATGAGCGATGATAGATATCTGGTTTAAATCGCTAATTATCGCTTTCATTTCAGTAACCCTTCAATTGTTTCGATATATAGATATTACGCTCAATGAGCGTATCAGTCAAGACAAATTACCCATCTTTTTTTTAAACACACACAGCACCAGCCCTGCGGGGAGGTGAGGCTATGAAAATGGATAAATTATCAACGGGCGTGTCATACGGGGCGTCTGGCACAAGTGCGGCCTTCTGGATGAAACAACTGTTAGATGGTTACTCGCCAGATCAGTGGGCAGCCATAGGTGTGTTGGGTAGTCTGGTGTTCGCTGCGCTCACTTTTCTGACAAACATCTATTTCAAAGTTCGTGAAGACAGACGTAAAGCTGGGCGCGGTGAATAATGGCTATTTCTCCCGCGCTGCGTAACAAGCTGATTGCTGTTGCAGGTAGCGGGGCAATAGCGATAGCTACAGTATTAATACCGAGTCTGGAAGGTGTTGAGTATCACGCATATAAGGACGTTGCTGGTGTGTTGACCGTTTGTTACGGACATACTGGCAAAGACATTATGCTCGGCAAAACGTACACAGAGCAAGAATGTAAATCCCTGCTGGACAAAGATCTGCGCACAACTGCTGCACAGATTGAACCATATATTAAGCGCCCGATTCCTGACATGACCCATGCTGCGTTGTACTCATTTGCGTACAACGTTGGCGCTGGCAATTTCAAAACCTCAACTCTGCTGTACAAAATCAACCAGGGCGACACCGCTGGTGCATGCGATCAGCTGCGTCGTTGGGTTTATGCCGGCAGAAAAAAGTGGAAAGGGCTGATGAGTCGCCGGGAGATTGAGCGGGAACTCTGCAACTGGGGGCAATCGTGAGCAGCATAAAATGGTCTGCAGTGGCTGTGCTTGTTCTTCTTATGGGGATATCTGGACTGGTGTGGCTGTCATTTCACTATCACGCAGAATACATACAGTCTGACAAAGACAAGCAGGCCGCAATCGCGCTGGCTGATTCACGTCAGAAAACCATTAACACAATGTCCGCACAGCAGCAGTCTGTCGCAAAGATAGATGCAAAATACACGCAGGAGTTATCTGATGCGAAACAGACCATTGCTGACTTGCAGCGTGATGTTGCTGACGGCACTAAGCGGCTGCACGTCAGCGCAACATGTAGCAGTAAGCGAGTGTCCAGCACAAATTCCAGCACCGGCGTGGATGATGCTACCAGCGCCCGACTTACTGAATCCGCTCAACGAAATTATTTCATCCTCCGAGAGCGAATCGAAACAGCAACAAAGCAAATAGCCGCGTTGCAGGACTACATTCGGGCAATTGAGGCATCGCGGCAATGAAACAACTAATTAACTGGCTGAAAAGCCTGTTTATCAACACAAAAGAAGAGACAAAGACAATGACAGATCAAGTCGTAGAAGTACCAACTGAAGCCACTGTTCAGTTGGAAACGCAACCAGCGGTAGTTGTTGCTGATCCAGCCGACGAAGCAAGTGCAGGCGTGAAAGATTTCGAGGCCGCCTGGGAATTCGTTGAAACCGGCGTAGCTAAGCTGGGCGAAGCAGCCAAAGACGAGCTGAAAGCGCTGGCTAAAAAATACCTGTAACGAACCCATCGCCAGGGTAACAGTTAGCCCCGCTGGGAAGCTCCGCGAAACTGGCTCTGGCTTCATCGTGTCTAATTAACCAAGCGCAGGCTGTCGCTGTCCTCTGTGTTAGCTATAACCGTGATACTCCTACACGCGAGCGCACAGAGCGAATCAATAACGGCAATACCGTGTTTCCCTGTCTTATGTATGCAGGGTTGTCACTCATGGGCGCAAGCGTCGCGCTGGTAGAAGAAGACGATATTTATAATATTCTGACATGGGTGCTCTGGTAGTACTCATTTCAGAATAAACACAATGAATCCTGATGTGGTTGTATCGAATTTTACCGCAAAAATACACACCGATATAAATACAGCCAGTTAATTCTTCTGAATGCCCGTCACGGGGCAACAATCCACAGAGCCTTGCGGGGTGAGTCTATGGGGTAAGCAGTAATGCTTTCACTCTGTGGGCTGCTTTTATCCGCGTGAACTTAGGCTCACCGCCGAAAGGAAAGCAAATGGCAGCAAAGTTGTTAACTCGTAACGGCGGCAGAGTTTATGTCGCAAGTAACGGCGAGAAAGTTAAGGTCGGGATGTCTTCAAGAAATACGTGTGTTGGCAGATTTACCGAGCTAAAAAAACACGATGGATTCGAGATTACAGAAAGCTACATCACCGACAGGCGCTACGATTTCAGGCTGGTCGAAAAGATGGCTCATGAAAAACTCTCTGCGCACCACCTTCACGGTGAATATTTTGATGTGACGATGGATGAAGGTATTCAGGCCGTTGTTGCTGTAATGGCGGAGCTGGACTCGAACGGGTTTAGCGGATTCGTCAGTCCACCCAAATAAAACAACCCAGCAGGAAACTCCAAATGGCGAAAGCTAAGTGGCCGAAGCTACCTCGATTCCTGTTGCCGCTGTTCAACTGCGCGAACATTTATCTGTGCCGGAGTAAAGACGAGTGGAATCAGGCTGAATCGGTATTAGGCGTGACTCTAGCTAACCTGCAATTCAGCAATGGCATGTGCAGGCACTTCGCCAATGAAACAACCGGCGAAAACCTCTACCTGATTGGCGTCTTCGATAACAGCATTGCAACGCTGGTACATGAATGCGCTCACGCAACGTTTTACTGCTGTAGTGATGCTGGCGTCACTGTGAAAACAGACGAGGCCAACGAAACCTACTGCTACCTACTG
>JAATFO010000016.1 GCA_015655145.1 Enterobacterales bacterium
ACATACAGCGATGCCCAACTGGTGGATATATGGGATCGGATCACCCGTTCATTCCGGTTTAGACCGGGTGCGTTTTGAAAAAATCTGAATTAATCCCTTATTAAGTCTCACATATGAGATAATTTTTTGGAGAAAAAATGCCTGGTATTATTTGTTTAGGTGATGCGACCACGCATGGTGGCAGGGTGGAAACCGCGTCATCAACCCTGTATTTTCACGGGCGACGGGTGGCGTTAATTGGTGACCTGGTATCTTGCCCTGAACATGGCACAAATGCCATCATAGAAGGAAATAACACCATGTTTGAAGAAGGTCGGCAGGTCGTCGTCAACAGTTGTTTGTGTGCCTGTGGATGTCGAGTGATTAGTTCTCAGTCTGACAACAATGTAGCGTCGTAATTATGGTCTGGCCCATTCCTGTAATTCCTGAGCAGCCTGTGTTGCCACCGCCACGTTATCACCTCTGGGTTATTATTTTGATAGTTATGTTAATTTCCAGCACATTATCCGTGCTGTTTATTGGGCATATTACACTCTGGGGACAAATATTACTTTATGGGGCGCTGCCCGCATTGTTGTTATGGATGTGTATTTTTGGCGTGGTATTAAATCGCTATGAACAGTCATTAGCATCTGCGCTGGCCTGGCACGAAGAAACGCAACAAACTAAGACACAGTGGCAGCAATGGAGTCGGGCACAACTCGCTATCGTGGGCAATGTACTATTGACGCCAGAACAGAACGGCATGGGTGCACTTCTGGGTGCACAGGCAGATATCCCAATGTATCCCGAAAAGGGTCGCCCTTTGTTTGGTGAAACACGCCCGTTGTCGGCGCGCTTAAGTGATATTGATGGCGAACTGGAACGCCAGTGCTCAGGGTATCGCCATTATTTGCATACAGTTTATATATTGCACGCCTCTGTGTTGCACAGGGAATTGATTATCTCTTCGGTATTAAATCAATGGGGTTTATTACCTGAATCTGTCGATAACCTTGCACAGATCCCTGTATTGCGTCAGACGTCTGAGTTTATGGGTGGGGTTTTATTTATTTGTTTACAACTCTGGCCTGACAATAAATCGCAACAATCCAGTGAATTCATTTCTGCGCAACTGATTACTTCACCCTCGTATGCTGATAAGCAGGGATTGCCGATCATGGCAGGGTTAGGGCGCGTAATGCCATTAGCGGCAGGGAATTTGTCCGGCGATTTGGACATGTTATTTGATTACAACTGTCTGGAGAAAAGACAGATACAGCATGTTTGGTTATCGGGCAAAACAGAAAATAACGTGGTGGATGTCGCACTGTACGCTGCCGCTCATCATTGGGTGTTACCCAAACATCATCCAGTTCATCTTATTGATCTTTCTTTCGGACCACCCGGTGAGGTTTCTTTTGGTGTGTCACTGGCAATGATGGCAGAGGCTGTCAGCAAAACTTCACGAGATCAACTGGTTATCAGTCAAACAACACAATCATCAGGGTGGCTTTGTTTAGTCACCAGGGAGTTATTTTCATGAATCAGGAGAAAGGATCTCGTTCACAACAACATGGATTTTGGGGATATTTTCTCCTGATTATTGGTCTGGCCGGGCTAAGTGCTTTATTTTTGTTTATCAACTCAAATTTGCTGGAAAACAGGGGCATAGCACCATCACTTGCCTGGTCAGTCTGGATCGGACTTTTTTCTGTATTGTTGCTGGGATTGGTTGGCATATCATTTTGGCAGCGGCGGCAACAAAAGATAAAGCAATGTGACCTGAAACCCAAAGCGGCAGAAAAAGAGATACCTGCGATTCCCGGCAATGATCCCGGGGCCAGTGAATTGCGGCAAACGCTCCGCGCCCGCTATGGTCCCTTCTGGTGGCGTAAAGTCCGCCTGTTGGTGTTGCTCGGCAACGCATCAAATGTTGATGCCATTGCCCCCGGACTGGTTAGCCAGCAGTGGCTGGAAGGCGCCGGCACGGTGTTGCTGTGGGGCGGCGGTGCCACCGGCGAACCCGATAAGGCGGCGTTAACCATGCTGAGAAAATTGCGTCGTTATCCGCCGGATGGGCTGGTATGGGTCACCGATGGCTACAGCCCGTCGCTGGCGGGCAACACGGCTATGACTCCGGTGGATACCGATACCGCAGACGCGGTCGCCCGCGCGCTGGCGACACGTTACGCACAGTCTGGCTGGCAGGTGCCGCTGTACCTGTGGGCGTTGCAACACAGCCAGCATGGTATGTCGGACCGCATCACCCAGTCGGTGGGCTGCCTGTTACCGGCGCATTGTCAGCCGCAGGAACTGGCCGCCAGCCTGAGTACCCTGCCTGCGCAACTGATTCCCCAGGGCACGCAACAGCTCCTGCACCAGCCGCAACATGATTTCCTGCTACGACTGGCCGCCAGCCTGTTGCAGGGCGGCTCGGAAAAACTCAGCGCGGGCGTGTCTGTATTACTCAACGCCTGCCCGCCGGTGCCGGTGGCGGGCGTGATGTTCAGCCCGTCGCTGCACAGCCGCGAGCACCGTGCGCCGCACAGTCGGGGCAGCGATAACAGCTGGCAGGCGTTGATCGATTCTGTAGCGCGTTTACCGGTGGAGTTGCTACCTCAGCGTACCGGCTTCGCCTGGCTGAAAATAGTACGTGGGTGCCTGGCGGCGGCAATGTTGCTGTGGTGCGCGGGTATGGGGTTGTCGTACATGACCAACCGCACTCTGATTGCCGACAGCGCCGCACAGGCCCGGCAGGCCAGTGACGGGCAAATGCCGCTGGCGGACCGACTGCGCAGCCAACAGGCGTTGCAACAGACCGTGGGTACATTGCAGTATCGCGAGGTGCACAGTGCGCCGTGGTACGCCCGCCTGGGGCTGAGCCAGAATCGGGTGTTGTTGCAGACATTATGGCCCTGGTATCAGCGCAGTAATAACCTGTTGATCCGTGATGAAGCCGCCGCGATCCTGCAACGCCAGTTGAGTGCTCTGGTGGCGTTGCCGCCGGACAGTCCACAACGCAGCCGCCAGGTCAGCGCAGCGTATGACCAGCTTAAAGCCTGGCTGATGATGGCGCGCCCGGAAAAAGCCGAACCGGCTTTTTTAAGCCGGGTGCTGCAGGCGAACTGGTCGCAGCGTATGGGGGTAAAGTCGGGGGTATGGCAGGCGGTTTCGCCCTCGTTGCTGGCGTTCTATGCCCGTAATCTGCCTGCTCATCCGGAATGGAAAATCACCGCCGACGAGGCGCTGGTGAACGATGTGCGCCAGATACTGCTACGGCAGTTCGGGGTACGTAATGCGGAGGCTACCTTGTATCAGAGCATACTGAAACAGGTGGCGAAGAACCGGGGTGACATGAGCCTGAGCCAGATGGTCGGCGGCACCGATGCCGGGTTGTTATTCACCACCACCGCCATTGTGCCCGGCATGTTCACCCGTCAGGCATGGGAGAACGAGGTCGCCGGCGCCATCGATAAGGTAGTAAAACAGCGGCGCGAAGAAATTGACTGGGTGCTGAGCGACAGCCGCCAGACTGCGACAGATATCGCGCCGGAAACCTTAAAAGCCCGCCTGACCGGGCGCTATTTCACCGATTTCAGCAGCGCCTGGCTGGATTTTCTTAACGGTATCCAGTGGCAGAACGCGCGCAGTTTGTCGGACTCCATTGACCAGTTAACGCTGATGGCAGATGTCCGCCAGTCGCCACTTATTGCGCTGATGAACACGCTGGCGTACCAGGGACGTACCGGCCAGTCCGGGGATGGGCTGTCTGACTCGCTGATCAAATCGGCAAAGAATCTGTTTAATCAGCGGGAACAACCGGTGATTGACCAGACCAGCGGCGCCCGGGGTCCGATGGATGGCACCTTCGGCCCATTGCTGGCGCTGATGGACGGTCGGGCAGGCGGCGAAGGCAACACCAGCCTCAGCCTGCAAACGTTTCTGACACGGGTAACGCGGGTGCGGCTCAAACTGCAACAAGTGACCAGTGCGGCTGACCCGCAAGGGATGACCCGGGCGCTGGCGCAGACAGTATTCCAGGGCAAAGCGGTAGACCTGACCGACACGCGAGATTACGGCAGCCTGATCGCCGCCAGCCTGGGGCAGGAGTGGAGCGGCTTTGGCCAGTCACTGTTTGTGCAACCCATGGAACAGTCCTGGCAACAGGTGTTGATGCCGACCGCGGCAAGCCTGAACAGCCAGTGGAAGGGCGCGATAGTGGATGACTGGAACCGTGCCTTCGGTGGGCGCTATCCGTTTAAAAATGTGAGCAGTGATGCTTCCCTGCCGCTACTGGCGCAATATCTGCGGGTGGACAGCGGACGTATCCAGCGATTTCTGGAAAGCCGGCTGGCGGGCGTACTGCATAAAGAGGGCAGTCGCTGGGTGCCGGACAGCATCAACGCGCAGGGACTGACATTCAACCCGGCGTTTCTGGCGGCGGTGAACACCCTGAGTCATCTGGCGGATGTGGTGTTCACCCAGGGCGACGCGGGGATGCATTTTGAACTGCGCCCCGAGACGGCGAAAGCGGTGATGCAGACCGACCTGGTGATAGACAGCCAGAAACTGTCGTACTTTAACCAGATGCCGGTCTGGACGCGCATGAACTGGCCGGCGGATACCGCCGCACCGGGTGCGACGTTAAGCTGGATAAGCACCCGCGCCGGAACCCGGTTATATGCCGACTTACCCGGGACCTGGGGGCTGATACGGTTGCTGGACGACGCCCGCGTCACGCCGGCCCCCGGGGTACGTAGCGGCTACCATGTGGTATGGAAAGCGCCGGACGGCTTATCGCTCAGCTATACGTTGCGTACCGAGCTGGATGAAGGGCCGCTGGCGCTGCTCAGACTGAAGGATTTTGTTTTGCCGGAACAGATATTTCTGACCGACCCGGCAACAGGGAATGAACCATGAATACACAAGACAGTTTACTGACCGCCTGTTTTGGTGCTGACCCCGCCGCAGCGCTGGCCACTGCCCGTGAACAGCATTTGCTGTGGGAAAAATGGCTGTTGCCGATAAGCACAGGGGCGCCCGAGGGTGGCGACCTCAGCTACGACGAACGTTTTGAACAAATGCGCGACGAAGTGAATATGCTCTCAGGCGCCGACACCGCGCTGATTTGCGCCAATGCCGAAGCGCTGCTAACTACGGGCAGCAAAGATGTGCGCGTAGTGGCATGGTATGCCTGGGCTCGACTGCAACAGGACGGCGAAACGGGCCTGGCGGACGGACTGACTTTGCTGACGGCGCTGGTCATGCGCTATGGCGAGGCGTTGTATCCCCAACGTGCGACCCGACGCAAAACAGCAATAGAGTGGTTGTGCGGCAGCAAAATTCAGACCACGCTGACCCGCTATCCGGAAGTGGATGACCGGGTGGGCAAGCAGATGGCGGCGCAGCTTGCGCTGTTAACCCAGGCATTCAGCCAGTGGGACGTCGCCTGCCAGCCCTCGCTCTCGGGGCTGGCAACACTGCTGGAAACACGTTTAACCCAGTCCGGCGCATTACTCCCCGGCGGCGATGCGCGGGTTAGCATGCCGGCGCATCCGCCTGCGCTGCCTGTGGGCGACGAAATTCGCTCAGGTCGTGATTTACTGGATCAGGGCAAGAATTTAACCCACTACCTGCGCGATCAGCCGCAAGGCGGGCTGGCCGCCGCCCGGGTAATGCGCAGCCTGCGCTGGGACACCGTGCATCAGGCTCCGCCGCAGGATGCCAGCGGCAACACCCGGCTGGCGCCACCGCGTACCGAGTCCCGCGCGACCCTGAAACGTCTCTATCTGCAACAGGACTGGACGGGCCTTCTGGAACAGGCAGAACGTGACTTTGCCGAAGGCGCTAATCACTTCTGGCTGGATGTGCAATGGTATGTCTGCCAGGCGTTAGCCAAATCGCCGCATCCATTGCCGGCCTGGGGCGATATTCTGCGGCGTGACCTCGGTATGTGGCTCGAACGCCTGCCCGGTCTGGAGAGGCAAAGTTACCATGACGGCACCCCTTTTGCCGACGAAGTCACCCTGTCCTGGATTGCTCAGCACGTCAGTGGCAATCAGCAAAATGCGGCGCTGATACCGCTAAGCCCCGGCCCTGCGGAAAACCAGGATATCCTGGCGCTGGAAGCGGAAGCGTTATCTCTCGCCGACAGCGACGGTCTGGAAGCCGCACTGAACTGGCTGGCGCAGCATCCCGGCGTTATCAGCCTTAAACAACGCTGGCTGCAACGCCTGCTCATGGCACGGGTGGCGGAGCAATGCGGCAAAAATGACATGGCGCTGCATTTGTTTGATGAACTGAACCGCCATCCCGCTGCGCTGAATCTGGCGGACTGGGAGCCAGACCTGCTGTTTGAAGTGCGCGCCCGGCTACTGAAAATGTTGCGACTAAAACAACAGCGCAGCGATGGCGACCGCCAGGCCATTCAACAACAGATGGATACCTTACTGGCCGGGCTGATTGCGATTGATCCCGCCAGAGCCGCGGTGCTGTGTTAAGCCCGGGCGCCAGGCATACCTGCACACACCGGGCCTGATGTTATTTCCTTCGCCCGTTCAGGCCCCGGGCTGCTACCGATTCTATTTATGACAATAACGAGTATCCGACATGGAAGACTTAACCCTGCGTTATTTCGACGCCGAAATGCGCTATCTGAAAGAGGCGGCACGCGAATTTTCCGATGCGCACCCGGATCGCGCCGCCCAACTTAACCTCGACCGGGTGGGCGATCTTGATCCCTATGTTGAGCGCCTGTTTGAAGGCTTTGCTTTTTCGATGGGTCGGCTACGTGAAAAACTTGATGACGATCTGCCGGAATTTACCGAGGGATTAGTCAGTCTGCTATGGCCGCATTATTTGCGTACCATTCCGTCACTGTCGATTGTCGAGCTGGCGCCGGATGTCAGTCAGATGAAAATGTGCAGTGATATCCCGGCGGGGTTTGAGGTGTTATCGCAGCCGGTGGGGCCGAAAAATACCGTTTGCCGTTACCGCACGACGCAGGCGATGCGCCTGAACCCCATCGGGCTGGATTCCCTGACAATGGCGACCGAAGCAGATGGTCGTTCCGTGCTGCGCCTGCGTTTTCGCCTCAGTGAACTGGCGGACCCGGCGCAGATGGATTTACGTCACCTGAGTCTGTACCTCAATGCGGATGCGCCGGTAAGCGCGGCGCTGCATCTGGCGCTGACCCGCCAGCAGGCGGCGATGTATTTGCGCCTGCCCGGACGGGAAGATCGTCTGCCGTTCAACGGCCACTTCTCTCCAGGCGGATTCGCTGAAGAAGACCGCCTGTGGCCAAAAGGGGATAGTGCATTTAGCGGCTATCAGCTATTGCTGGAATATTTCACCTTCCGTGAAAAATTCATGTTTATCCACCTCAATGGCCTGGAGCAGATGATGTTGCCGCCACAGGCGCGGTGGTTTGAACTGGATGTGGTGCTTAGCGAACTGTGGGATCACAGTTTACCGCTGTCCGTCAGCACGGTGCGTCTGCACTGTGTGCCGGTGATCAATCTGTTCAGGATAGAGGCTGATCCATTGCTGATCAGCGGCCTGGAAAGCGAGTACTTGTTGCGCCCACGCCGCTTACAGGACGGTTACACTGAAATTTATTCAGTCGACAATGTCAGTGGTTCGCAACGTACTGGCGAAACCGACTATGTGCCCTTTACCAGTTTTCGTCATCGCGGCGGCATGCTGCGTCACACCGCGCCAGAGCGTTACTACCATACCCGGGTAAAACGCGGGCCTTCCGGCCTGCATGACACCTGGCTGATCCTGGGGGGGCAGTCATGGGAGGATGACCGGCTGTTTGTGCGTGAAACCATCTCCCTGCAGATCACCGGCACCAACGGCCAGTTACCGCGCAAGGCGCTGCGCAGCACATTGCTCAATCGCTGTGAACAGTCATTGCAAATTCCGCTTAGCGTACAGAATTTATGCCCGCCGACCTTACCTTGCTATCCACCGGCGGAAGATCGTTTTCACTGGCGGGTGATGAGCCACCTCGGTTCTAATTTCCTCAGCATGATGGCCAGCGCCGAGGTATTACGCGGCACACTGGCCTTGTATGACTGGCTGGATGATGAAATGACCCGGCGCAAACTGGACGCCATTGTGGCGGTGCAACAGCATCTGACACAACGCTTTGAACGGGGCTTTTTGCTGCGCGGGGTGGATATTGAAGTAACCCTCAACAGCGACGGTTTCAATGGCGAAGGGGAGATCAATCTGTTCGGCGAACTGCTCAACCGTTTTTTTGCCCTGTACGCCGATATCCACCTGTTTAACCAGCTCACGCTTATTCTTCAGCCCAGTGGAAAATGTTTACGATGGAACGAAAATCACAGTCAACGGATACCCGGCTGATTGACCAGCTTGCCCCCCATGCGGCAAAAATCAATTTTTATCGCTTCTGCCAGCTCGTTGAACAGGCTACGCCAGACTCGCCGGGCCTCGGCAGCAATAGCTATTTGCACCATGAAGCGATTCGCTTTCGCCCCCATCATGGGATGGGGTTTCCGGTCAGTGAACTGCGGCAACTGACGCGCGACCCGGATCACCCGCACCGCCCGCCGACAGCGAGCACGACCTTTTTCGGCCTGTATGGCGTGACCTCGCCATTACCCGCTTGCTATATCGATGATATTGCCCAGGGGCGGGAAGGCAGTGAAGCAGTGACCGATTTTCTGGATATCTTCAACCACCGGCTGACCACGCAGTTTTATCGCATCTGGCGCAAATATTCCTACCCGGCCACTTTCCAGTCCGGCGGTAGCGATGACACCTCACAGTACCTGCTGGGGTTGGTCGGTTTAGGCATTGAGGGCACGGAAAAACAAGCGGGCGCGCCGTTATCGCGTTTTCTGGCGTTACTCGGTACCTTGCGGTTGCCGACGCGTACCGCAGATGGGATCACGGCGTTGGTCAGTTTGCTGGCGCCGCATACGCGTGCCCGGGTGAGTGCGCATGACAAACTGACCGTGAACCTGAGAAACCCGCTACAACTCAGTAGTGCGCATCCGGTGAGTTTGCAACGGCGCCCGGTACTGGGGAGCCAGAGTGTGGATGTCAACAGCCAGGTGTTATTAACGCTGTTTACCGCCGATATGCAGGAAGCGCAGGGCTGGCTACCTGGCGGGCAACACCATAGCGACCTGCTCACGTTATTATCGGTTTACCTCGGCGCTCGTTATCATGCCCGGTTGCAGTTAGCCTTGCCGAGAAGCCTACTGCCGGAAGCCCGGCTGCGGTATGCGGCGGAAGGCACGCCAGTTCAGTTAGGACGTACCGCTGTATTACACCGCACCGCGCACGCTGTCTCTGCGCATCATCCGGACGAGGTCATCATCAGTCTGGGTCGTTATCAGGGCTTAACCGCCAATCCCCATCATCGTGAGGTTACCGATGGCAATTACCGATTTTAACGTTGTTATGAAAGCAGGTCTGGCTATCGCCATGATAAGCGGGCTTGCCGGCTGTGGGCTGACACAGACCGTGGCCGAAGGCACCGCCTCTGCTACGCACGCGTTATTTTATAAACAAGTGCGGGTTATGCATCTCGATTTTAGCGCCCGCGGCGCGGTGAATAACAACCAACGCGGTGTGCCGCTTTCCACCGTGGTGCGGGTGTATCAGCTCCGGGATCGCAAGGCTTTTGATACCGCAGATTATCGGACGTTGCTGGCGGGCGACAGTCTGCAAATCAACGCTGATCTTCTGGTGCAGCGCGATGTCCGTGTCATGCCGGATGGCAGTGTCTCGCTGGATATTCCACTGGAAAAAGAGGCGAACTACGTGGCCATTATGGCGTTGTTCTGGTCTCCGGAGATCGAACAGAACACCTGGCGCGTGGTGCTGGAACGTGACGATCTCGATCCGGATAAGCCACGACACATCGAGTTGAATGATAACCGTCTGGTGTTGCAACCACTGGACAGGGAGTAAGTCATGTCATACCTCAGCCCTTCTCTGTATGAAATATTAACGCAAAACTTCAGTGGTGATTTGGATCTGCACCTGGTCAGCGATGAAGATCAGCGCGTTTTATCAATACTCGATAACCTGCAACGGCTGCTTAACAGCCGGGCGGGTCAACTGGCGCATCTGCCGGATTATGGTCTGCCGGACATGAGCGAAATACTGCAAGGGATGCCGGGTTCGGCACATACGCTGATGGCGACGATGACGCAGATCTTGCTGAAATATGAACCGCGTCTGGCGGGGCTTATCATTACCTTGTTGCCGCAAATGTTGCCGGGACATCTGGACTACACCCTGGAAGCTGAGCTCAAGGGGATGGGCGTTGTCCGCTTTGGCACCACATTTACCCCCGAAGGCAAAATTCTGGTGCGTCATCTTAAACAGCAGCAGTTGCTGGAACCTTAATCAGGTCAATCTATGTCATTTTTTACTGATCGTCATGTGCGTACCGGCGGTGATCCGCGTACGTTGTCTGATTTTACCGCGTTGCGCGATGAAATGGGCAAACTCGTTCATCCGGCGCGACCGGATGTGGACTGGCACAAAGTAGAGCAATTGTCTCTCGCACTGTTCCGGCAAAATGGCGTGGAGTTACAAACCGCCGCGTACTTCACGCTGGCGCGAACTCAACGGACTGGCCTTGCGGGGCTGGAAGAAGGCCTGTCGCTGGTGGATGGCCTGTTGGTGCACCAGTGGCACGGCTTATGGCCGTTACAGACCCATGCACGCATGGAAATTCTCGCATGGCTGGTTGCCCGTTTGCAGCAGACGTTACGCACGCTGGATATCCAATATGGCGATTTGGTTGTGGTGTACCGGGTAGAAACGTTGCTGGAAAATGCCTGTGGCATCCTCGCCCGGCTGGAGCTTAAACACCTGAGCCAACTGGATAAACTGCGCCAACAAATACACAACATGGCACAGCGGCTGGAAAGCTGTGCCGCCGACGGGGCAATCCAGGAGACATCGCCGCAACCGGCGGTCTCTTTGCCATTCACGGAGGCCCCAGATGCGGGAACGCTGGTGTATGTGGCTCAGGCGGTCAACATCCCGGCGGCGGCGTTGGCTACAGCGCCTGCCCGGCCGCCAGGCGCGAGCTGGCGCATTTTTGTCGCCGGCATGCTGACCATGGCACTGGCCGGCGCTATGGGGCTGTGGGGCTGGCACGCGCTGCAGCAAGAGCCGCTGAAAGCGGCACTGATGTCAGCGGTGGCGCCCTTGCCGATGCCACTCACCGTTGCGGACCGGGATACTCTGACGTCGGAACACCGCGATCAGGTGGCGGCCCTCGAAACAGAGATGCTACCCGCGCTGCAACAGCAACTGGCCCGGCTCAACGCCTTGCCGCCGTTGTGGGTGCTCAGCTATGGCAATCAACTGATCGACCAGGCAGAGGCGCTCTGGCCGGGTTCCTCCGTCGTACGCCAACTGGCGGAACAGTGGCGGCAACAGCGGACCGCGCAGGCTTTTCCTGTCGGGCGTCTGACGGACTGGCATCAGGCGCAGGATCGTTTGCAGCAACTGGCAGACAAACTCAATAGCCTGGAGGAAACGCGTGGTCGTTATATGACCATTTCGGCGCTGAAATCCGCTGTATTCGCCATTCAGCAGCCGCTATTGGCGACGCCGCCACTGGAAGAGTTATTGCGCCAGCTAGCCCAACAACAGCAACAGGGGCAGAGCGCCCCGGCATTGCAAACAGAAATTGACCGCCGCTTTAACCAGTTACTGAACCGATATGCATTGCTGGTTTCATCCGCCGCAGCGCCTTCGGATCTGACATTCAGTGATAAGGAATAAATACATGAGGCCGTTGAACCGCCGGCATGAGGGCGGCGGAACCTGCTTAGCAGGTCATTGCTGGCCACGGATGTGGACCATGAAGGCGCCTGTAACGTGGGTGATCCCGGTACTGAA
>JAATFO010000007.1 GCA_015655145.1 Enterobacterales bacterium
AGCGAAAACCCTCACTCTGGTGGTGGATAACTACATTATCCATAAAAGCCGCAAAGTAGAGCGCTGGCTGGAGAAAAACACGAAGTTCCGGTTGTTGTTCCTGCCAACGTATTCGCCGTGGCTGAATCCGATAGAACGGTAGTGGTTGTCGTTACACGAAACCATAACGAGAAATCATCAGTGTCGGTATATGTGGCAATTACTGGAACGGGTAAATCAGTTTATGAATGCTGCTTCACCGTTCCCCGGAAATCGCCATGGGCTGGCTAAAGTGGAGCGGTAATATGAGAAGCTATTTAGACTGGCTTGCAGGATGTGGTACCGTTTCAGGTTGACGCTGGGTTAAGGCTGTCAGGAGAACAATATGATGATCGCGACGCCTGGCGCATTCGCAGATGTTATTGGCTCGACGGGAAAAATTCGGCATCATCGATCATAACAACTGCATTGCCCAAATCGTTACAGCAACAATCAACAGGGGGAAGAATGAGAGTTTATAGTCACGATATTAACGACGGCGAAAAAATGCCGGAAAAGTTGGTTTTCAATGGTATGGGTTACAGTGGGGATAACCTTTCGCCGCACCTGGCCTGGGACGATATTCCGGCGGGAACCAAAAGTTTTGTTGTCACCTGTTACGATCCCGATGCGCCAACCGGTTCAGGGTGGTGGCACTGGGTTGTCGCCAATATCCCGGCAAATGTGAGCGAACTGGCAACCGGCGCGGGGTCTGGTCTGGCGCCATTGCCAACTGGCGCTATCCAGACACGTACTGACTTTGGTAAAGCTGGCTACGGCGGCGCGGCACCGCCGCAAGGCGAAACGCACCGTTATCTCTTTAGCGTCCATGCGCTGGATGTCGATACCATTGACGTCGATGAAGGGGCCAGTGGCGCCATGGTCGGGTTTAACGTACATTTTCATCGTTTAGCCAGCGCCACCATTACGGTCAATTACCGTTAATGTTCATCGGGTGTGCATATCCACGCACCCGATGACACTTCAGGGAAAATCCCACACTGGCGCTCAGTGAGAGACCAGTGCCGGCAGTGGCTGGATAACCACCCACATCGGCCCCTGCCCGACGGCATAACGTGCCAGCGGTTGCAATAATCCTTGCTCGCCGCTAATACGATATACAGCGATATGATGTGATTTCTGCCCTGCCACCACCATATAGCGCCCACGGCTATCAATATTAAAACCGCGCGGTTGTTGTTCAGTTGGCTGATGCCCCCGCAGGGTGATTACACCGCCGTCCTCGCTGACGCTGAACACGCTAATAATACTGGCCGTACGATCACAGGCATAGAGATAACGGCCATCCGGCGTGAGGTGGATATCTGCCGCCCAGCGTGTATCACGGAAATCCGCCGGCATCATATCAACACGCTGAACACTCGCCACGCTGCCATTAGCGGGGTTTAACTGCCAGACATCCAGCGTGCCGTCGAGTTCATTGACACTGTAGGCATAATGCTGACTGGGATGAAATACCATATGACGAGGTCCGGCGCCGGCCACCGTGGAGACCTGCGCCGGTTGATGCGCCACTAGCCTGCCATCGTCAGTCAGGTCAAACAGGCAAATGCGATCCTGCTTCAGTGCCGGCACAAACAGTGTTTTATTACTGAGATCCATATTGGCGGAGTGGCAACCATCAAGGCCGCTAATCACCTGCGTTGGCGCTTGCGGTATCCCCTGCGTGTTGATCGGGCTGATACTGACACAGGCATCATTGTATGAACCACAAAACAGGTAGCGGCCGTGACGATCAGTAGAAATATGGGTTGGACTCCCCGGGAGCGGCGCTTCGCCCGCCTCCTTCAGCGTACCATCATCGCCGATATGGTAGGCAATGACACGAAATTGCGGTCGGACACCCACATAGAGAAAAGCATGGGTCGGACTGGCCACCATCGGCTGAACCTGACCCGCCACATCAACAACCTGAAGCAGCGTCAATACGCCGTCATCATTAAGCTGCCAGACGTGGATCTGCTGGCTTTCCGGACTGGCAACATAAACAATTTGTTTCATGAACACTCCTTCTTTAACTGCCTGATAAGGTGACCTGCCGCAAAGCGTAACCCGTACGCGCACATCCGTCGGCCCATTTTATGCTCTTACAGTTTGGTCAGCCGTGCAACAGTGTGTAAAATCATCACCTGGTTAATCATTCTGGCGGAAAGACTGATGAGTTATCGCGTTATCGCCCTCGATCTTGACGGCACACTGTTGACGCCGCGTAAAACTATTTTACCCGAATCACTGGAAGCCCTCGCAAAGGCGCGCCAGGCCGGGGTAAAAGTGGTGATTGTTACCGGGCGCCATCATTGTGCTGTCCATCCTTTTTATCAGGCACTGGATTTAGATACACCTGTAATTTGCTGTAACGGCACTTATTTGTATGATTATCAGGCGAAAAAAGTGCTCACCGCTGATCCTCTGCAACAATCGCAAGCGTTGCGCGTCATTGACTTGCTTGGCGAACATGGTATTCACGGTCTGTTGTATGTTGATGATGCAATGCTGTATCAACTGCCGACCGGTCATGTTGAACGCTCGCTTAGTTGGGCACAATCGCTGCCTGAACATCTGCGCCCCACCATTTTGCAGGTTCCCAGCCTTGCCGACGCGGCGCTTGAGGCCAACGCGCTGTGGAAATTCGCTCTTTCGCATGACGATACGCCAGCGCTGCAACAATTTGCCGACCATGTTAGCCGCGAACTGGGGCTGGCATGCGAATGGTCATGGCATGATCAGGTGGACATTGCACAGCAAGGAAACAGCAAAGGCAAACGCCTGGCACAGTGGGTCTCCTCCGCGGGCTACCAAATGAGTGAGGTGCTGGCATTTGGTGATAATTATAACGACCTCAGCATGCTGGAATCAGTCGGACTCGGCGTGGCAATGGCCAATGCCGACGCGGCGATCAAAGCGCGGGTGAGCCATGTGACCCGCTCCAACCTCGAGCCGGGCATCGCGGAAACCATCTACCGCGAAGTACTGTAGCTCAGGAAGTAATCGACACGCTTTTTATCTGGGCATACAAACACATTCCTGGTTTAATGCCCAGTTCATCACATGCCCAGCAAGTAATCCGCGCCCACAGTTCCCCTGGGCCAATCCGTAGTTTTACATCCATTTGGTCGTCAATCGCTAACACCTCAACCACCTGAGCAAACAACAAATTGCGAATACTGCTGTGCTGTGGAGGTTGCAACGCCAGTGACACATCGGCAGACTGAATCCGTATCCGCAACACACTATCAATGTCGGCATCGACATGGCTCACCCAGATAAGTTGCTCGCCGAGCGACAGCGCGGTCATCGCATAGTGGGGATGTTGTTTCTGCACCCGAACCCGCAATACACTGCTCTGCGCAGAGCGCGGCAACCATCGACGCAGCGCATTGCTGCTCCACACCTGTTCCAGCGGGCCAAAGGCTTTCACTGCGCCGTTATCCAGCACCAGCACGTTATCCGCCAGATGCAGGATCTCATCCAGACTATGCGACACATACAACATTGGGATTGCCACTTGTTTAGCCAGCTTTTGCAAATAAGCCAATAGCTCGCGTTTACGTGGCAAATCAAGTGACGCCAGGGGTTCGTCCATCAGCAGGATTTCCGGCGCCGTCAGCAATGCGCGGCCAATCGCCACCCGCTGTTTTTCGCCTCCCGAAAGCGACCAGGGAAATCGTCGCAGCAACGGCTCAATCCCCAGTAAACTGACCAGCATAGCAAATTGCGGTTTCATACTGTCCGCCATGCCATATTGCAAATTACCGCGCACGCGATAATGCGGGAATAAGCGGGCATCCTGAAAAACATAGCCGACACGCCGTTTTTCCGGCGGCAAACAGATACCCTGCGCAACATCGCAAAGTACCCGTGAGTTAAGACGAATAAAGCCCTGTTGCAGAGGCGTCAACCCACTGATGGCATTAATTAATGAGGTTTTCCCCGCACCGGATACACCAAAAATAGCAGTAACACCTTGCGCGGGTAACTGCACATCGACATTGAGCTGATAGCTGCCCAAACGCTGACTCACATTGATTTCAAGCATGCAATCAGGCTCCCAGCCGCTTACGGCTCCAGTGCGCCAGCCATTCCGACATCAACAACGATGCCAGCGCCAGTACAATGGCGATCACACACAAACGTGCGGCATCACCTTCTGCGCCGGGAGTTTCAATCAGAGTAAACATGGCCAGCGGAATGGTTCGGGTTTCACCGGGAATATTGGAAACAAAGGTAATCGTCGCGCCAAATTCACCCAGCGAGCGAGCAAACGCCAGTACTGTACCGACAATAATGCCGGGCAAAGTCAACGGTAAGGTTATGGTAAAAAAGACCCGCCAGCGGCAGGCGCCAAGCGTTCTGGCCGCTTGCTCCAGTTTGATATCCACCGCCTCCAGCGACAAGCGGATCGCGCGCACCATCAGCGGAAACGCCACCACCGCCGAAGCCAGCGCCGCGCCGCGCCAGCTAAAAGCGAAACTGAAGCCAAACCAGTCATACAACCAGGCGCCTATCACGCCACGACGCCCCAGCAAAATCAGTAACAAATAGCCCACCACCACTGGCGGTAACACCAGCGGCAGATGAATCAGGCTATCAAGCAATGCTTTGCCGGGAAAACGGCAACGAACCAGAATCCAGGCAACGAGGATGCCAAATGGCAGGCTGCATAACACGGCAAGGGTTGATACCTTCAGACTCAGTTCAACCGCCTGCCATTCAACATCACTCAGTATCATGACCGGGGAGAAAATCCATAGCGTTTAAATATGGCCGCTGCTTCAGGCCCTTTAAGATAACGATAAAAAGCGCTGACATCCGGTTTATTATGATCTTTGACCACCGCCATGGGATATTCCACCGGCTTGTGGCTCTCTTCCGGGAAGATGCCCACTACGGTTACTTTCTGGCTGGCGATAGCATCGGAACCGTAAACAATACCATACGGTGTTTCATCGCGTTCAACCAGTGCCAGCGCCGCGCGCACATTATTCGCCCGCGCCATCACTGGCGATAGCGTCTCCCAGGCGCCAAGATTTTGTAATGCTTCTTTGGCATAAATCCCGGCCGGAACATGATCCGGATCGCCCACCGCCAGACGTTGCCCTTTCAGCAAACTTTTCCAGTCCGTGTTTTTACTGATGCTCACCGGTTGCGGCTTACTGGCCACAGGGGCGATCAATACCAGCTCATTACCTAACAATGTATAGCGCGTGCTATCGTCCATGGCTTTTTTGCCGACGGCATAATCCATCCATTGTTGATCGGCTGAGATAAACAGATCAGCCGGCGCACCCTGTTCAATCTGGCGAGCCAGCGTAGAAGAAGAAGCAAAAGAAGAGACGATTTTAACGTCTTTGCCTTTCTCATATTGCGTGGCGATATCTTGTAGCGCGTTGGTGAGTGAAGCGGCGGCAAAAACAGTAATATTTTCTGCAGCAACAGCGTGACCGGCAACGGTCAGGGTTAATGCTGTGGCGGCGAACCAGTGGTTCCATGTGACAGACATAAATATCTCCAGGTTACGTTATGTATTTAATAATATAACGAGAGATTGAAGGGTGTCATGTGCTTTATCAACTGGCAGGACGAGGAAAAACCGACGCCCGCTGTTACCGGGCGCGGAAGAGAAGGCTATTGACGATTTTTCGCCAATTTACCGTCGTTATGGCCGATTTTTGAAATGATATTGAACAGTTCGCCTAATCCGTAAATCAGACCGAGGATAATCGCCATCACGACAGGAACCATGACAATGGCGAACAACAAGCTTTCGAGTAATTCCAGCATGGCTACCTCATAATAAATAAGCCGGGCAAAGAAGCCATTGTAACGGCAGGGGGGAAAAGTGCACTGATATTTTGTGCGTTTTACATTTTTGTTGTCGCCGTCAGGCAGACAAAAAATAATTATCGCCCGCCATAATGTACAGCGCCATAACGTGGCATCGCGGCCGATAAAACCTGGCTCACGACAATATGCGCTCAGACATGGACGTACCGTTGCGTGACTCTGTCCTCTGACTCTTTTACACTGCGGGAAGAGAATGACTGCGGAGGTCTCATGCACGCTGATATTTCACTGATCATTAAATTGCAGCAAAAACTGTTTGCTGACCCACGGCGTATTATGTTGCTCAAACAAATCCAACAGACCGGGTCAATTAGCCAGGGCGCTAAACTGGCGGGCATCAGTTATAAAAGTGCCTGGGATGCCATTAATGAGATGAATCAACTGGCTGACCGTACACTTGTCGAACGAGCAACCGGCGGTAAAGGCGGCGGCGGCGCTCAGGTGACGCGTTATGGTGAACGGCTGATTCAGCTTTTCCAGTTGCTGGAGCAAATTCAACAAAAAGCCTTTGATGTGTTGCAAGATGACAGTCTACCGCTAAACAGTCTGTTGGCGGCTATCGCCCGCTTTTCACTGCAAACCAGCGCCCGCAACCAATTGTTGGGCACCATTATCCATCGCGATCACCACCAGGTTCAACAGCATGTTGATGTACTGCTGGCTGACGGCCTCACCACGCTGAACGTCGCACTGACTGCGCAAAGTGCGGATCGGCTGCAATTAGACAGCGGCAAAGAAGTCCTGGTGTTAATTAAGGCTCCCTGGATCAACATCACCTGCGGGAGCTGTGACGCGGATAATCAATTGCCCTGCACGATTTCGCAAATTGAACATGGCGGTCAACACAGTGAGATGTTGATGACGACAGGCAGCGGTGAGCCATTGTGTGCAACGGTGCCAAACAGCGTGGTAAGCCAACAAAAGATCCAGCCGGGCAGCACGGTAACAGCATATTTTAACGCTGATCACGTCATCATCGCGACACTGCTCTGAAACCTGTTTAGCACGTTGACTTTCAACGGCGCGGCCGTTAAAACCATTTAATAATGCAAAAAATGGGATGAATAATGGCAGCATTGCACATTACGCAAGGTATCTTCCACCTCAGCGATACCCGGGTACTGACCCTCAATAACGTCACGCTTCATCGCGGTGAAAGCTTGGCATTTGTGGGTGCGAACGGCAGCGGAAAATCATCACTGGCGCGGGCGCTGGCTGGCGAGTTAGCGCCACGTCAGGGAGACTGGCATTCTGAATTTGAACGTCCGGCGCGGATCTCGTTAGAACAATTGCAAAAACTGGTGTCTGACGAATGGCAGCGCAATAACACCGACTTCCTCAGTGAGGGTGAAGACGACACCGGACGCATGACAGCAGATATTATTCAGGACTCGGTGGTCGATCCGGCGCGTTGTCAGCAACTGGCTGCCCAATTTGGCATCTCGCCATTGTTACAGCGGCGCTTCAAATATCTTTCTACCGGCGAAACCCGTAAGGCCTTACTGTGCCAGGTATTAATGCTGCAACCGGATTTACTGATTCTGGATGAACCTTTTGATGGGCTGGATGTTTCATCGCGTGCCAGCCTTGCCGCGTTACTCGGTGAACTTAATCAACACGGACAAACGCTGGTGCTGGTATTAAACCGCTTTGACGACATCCCGCCCTTTGTGGAAAATGTCGGTGTGCTGGCTGAATGCACCCTGACACATGTTGGTCAACGCGAAGCGATTCTGGCGGAAGCGTTGGTCGCGCAACTGGCACACAGTGAGCACCTGGCCGGCGTGGCCTTACCCGAGGCCGATGAGCCCGGCACAAAACCCCGGCAACCGATCGGCGCCTCGCACATCATTCTGCGCAATGGGGTGGTCTCCTATAATGATCGCGCTATCTTACATGGCCTGAACTGGGAAGTGAAACCCGGGGAACACTGGCAAATCGTCGGTCCCAATGGCGCCGGGAAATCCACCTTATTAAGCCTGATAACCGGCGATCATCCGCAGGGTTACAGTAATGATTTAACCTTGTTTGGTCGACGGCGCGGCAGTGGCGAAACCATCTGGGATATCAAACAACACATCGGTTATGTCAGTGGCAGCCTGCACCTTGATTACCGCGTCAGCGTCAGCGTACGTAATGTTATTCTTTCCGGCTATTTCGATTCGATTGGCCTTTATCAGGCTGTTTCCGATCGGCAAAAAAAACTGTCTGATGGCTGGCTTGCCGTGTTAGGTATCGACCGCACCACCGCAGATGCTTCCTTTCAAGGTTTATCCTGGGGACAACAACGTCTGGTTTTGATTGCGCGTGCGCTGGTAAAACACCCGACACTGTTGATCCTTGATGAACCGTTACAAGGCCTCGACCCCATCAATCGCCTGTTGGTACGCCGCTTTATTGATGTGTTGATCAGTGAAGGTCAGACCCAGCTTCTGTTCGTTTCTCATCACGCGGAAGATGCGCCCCTCTGCATCACCCATCGGCTGAGCTTCATACCCGATGGCGACATTTACCGTTATCAGCAAACGACACTGCCATAACCGCACACTGACTGGCCGATGTTACAGCCGACCAGTCCAATACATCTACATATCCGGCAACATATACGGACAACAGATCACACACATTTTTTTATCATGGCAACTCAATGTCTGATTCGGAGAAGCGATGTCTACCGCACTCGTCATAGTGAATTTGATCAACGACCTCGCCAGCAGCAAAGGTCGGGCAAATTACAGCCATCAGCAGGTGGCGGAACGTCATCTTGTCGCTGCGGTAAATCTGGCTACCGGTTATGCGCGCGTGCGCAAAATTCCGGTAATCTGGAGCCGGGTCGCTTTCCGGGATGATTATCAGGATATGCCCGCTCATTCATCGTTGTTTGCGCAATTACAACTGACCGGCGCTCTACGCGGCAGCACTGTGGGTAACCACTGGCTGAACAGTTTGGATATCCAGCCGGAAGATCAACAATTCACTCACCAGGGGTTGAGTGCGTTTACTGGTAACAATTTGTTCGTCTGGTTACAGCAACACCAACGTCATCATCTCTTAATTGGGGGGATAAGCTCCGGCCTGACCATCGACAGCACTGTCCGTGAAGCACATGAACATGGCTTACAAGTAACGCTATTAGACGACCTGTGTGCGGCAGAAAGCCTCCCGGCGCATCAACAAAGTATGGAAATGCTACAGCGTATTGCACGGATTTCCAGCACCCATCACTGGATGAATGGCGTATAAAATCACCATGCTGATCCCGCCACAAGACGGCTATACCCAGATCACGTTGAGAAGCCGCCAACACCCCTGCATCTTGAAGAACGAGGGATATATACGGTTTTTCAGCGGATAGCTGGCTACAATCAAGTGAAACGTATCAGTCAGTCACTCTCTACAGATAGACGCCGGGATAAAAACCGGATGAAAAGCGCGCACTATGCACCGCGCACCCTTACGTCGCGCACAGAATTCCGCTATGGTAAGGCCTGTCAAATTGCTGCGTGGGCCTCCTGGCAATATAATGATTTTTATTATCATAGAAACGTAAGTACTAAGGAGTCTAAATTATGGCTGTAACTAAGCTGGTGCTGGTGCGCCATGGCGAAAGCCAATGGAATAACGAAAACCGCTTTACCGGATGGTACGATGTTGACCTGTCCGATAAAGGCCGTACCGAAGCGAAAGCCGCAGGTCAATTGCTGAAGAAAGAAGGTTTCACCTTTGATTTTGCTTATACCTCGGTGCTGAAACGAGCCATCCATACATTGTGGAGTGTACTGGATGAGCTGGACCAGGCCTGGCTGCCGGTAGAAAAATCCTGGCGTCTGAATGAACGTCACTACGGTGCGTTGCAGGGTTTGAATAAAGCAGAAACGGCGGAAAAATACGGTGACGATCAAGTTAAACAGTGGCGTCGTGGTTTTGCCGTCACTCCACCAGAACTGGATCGCCAGGATGAACGCTTCCCCGGTCACGATCCGCGTTATGCTAAACTGACGGCGGAGCAATTACCTACCACCGAAAGTCTGGCATTGACCATCGAACGGGTTATTCCTTACTGGAACCAGTCCATCCTGCCTCGCCTGAAAAGCGGTGAAAAAGTGATCATTGCCGCACACGGCAATTCACTGCGTGCGCTGGTCAAATACCTCGACAATCTGAGCGAAGAAGCGATTCTGGAACTGAACATTCCTACCGGCGTGCCGTTAGTGTATGAGTTCGATGAAAACTTCAAGCCCATCAAACGCTACTATCTGGGCGATGCGGATGAAATTGCGGCCAAAGCTGCTGCCGTCGCCAATCAGGGTAAAGCAAAATAATTTAGTACGCTAACCCCCCAGGGTAACACCGTTCACTTAAGATGTTTTGAGTGAACGGGATACCGGGTTTTTGAGATACGAACGGCCCTTTCTTTGGGCCGTTTTCTCTTTCCCGGCAGGATGAACTGTTTCAC
>JAATFO010000034.1 GCA_015655145.1 Enterobacterales bacterium
CAGGTTGCAGAGGCTCTGGCCATGGTGCGTGCGTTGAACAGAATGACGAAGGCCGGTATGCCAGAAAGCGTGCGTATCGCCTGAAAACTCAACCCACTACAGAGAGGCTCGCCCGAAATCTGATTTATTCAACAAAGCCGCTCGGAGGCAGAATTCTTTCGCGGTTGGAAAGAGAATAATTACTGGCATTACCAGGCGATGAGTAAACGCTGACGTCTTTTAGATTACTGGCGGCAACAAACCTCCATGATGATAAATCTGGCGGCAGTTGCTCTATGGACGGGATGTGAGAATGCTAACCGGACATTTCAACTTTGCTGACAGGCGGACATTTGAACTTAGCTTTGACACCCCGCTACTATGTTGGCATTAATCACGCCAACATGGCCCCATTCATTGTTTTACCCATCAGGCCGTTCATCGGGTATTTTCGGCGACAAAAAAGCCACCCGCAGGTGGCTTTGTCAATGAACGATATCGTTATTGCCGTGTATTTTTCGCCCGCGTCCGCAGCGGTTTTTTATCGCCCTGAGCAACGCGTTCAACCGTCTTATCGCCTGCCTGCGCTATCGGTTTTGACTCTGGCTCTGAAGCATTTTCGCTGAGATAGTTGTGCTGCACCGGCTCAATCTCCGGCGAAAATTGCATATTGACTGACGGATCAAAAACAACGTCGTCACTCATTTCGGCGCAGCCAGACAGCGAATCAACAGGTTCGATATTGACAACCGGAATCAGCACCTCTTTGTCTTCAGGTACTGGTGGCGTTTCCTCATAAGCCGGCACTGCAGGCGCCATGGGCGCGGCGCCACAGGTTTCCTTTGATGCAATCAGGTTATCGATGCCGGTTGCGGTACGTGCAATGACTTTCCAGGCGTAAACACGACCAACTCTGCTTGCCGCAGCGACACCCGCAGCCACGGCGGCGTTCATTGCACCAACTTCCCCGGTTAACTTCACGGTCACCAGGCCGCCGCCTTTAGTCAGCTCGTATCCGACCAGTTCGACATTAGCAGATTTCATTGCGGCATCGGCGGCTTCCACCGCTACCGTTAATCCGACGGTTTCAATTAAGCCTAAACTCTGCCCGGACATATCCTTCTCCTGTTATTTTTCATTCAATGGGGTAGATGGGGTAAGCACCATGCCCGCCGCATCGTCACGAAGCAGCGCAGCTTTATCGGTGAGTTCCCATGGAAATATTTCCCGGCCAAAATGGCCGTAACACGCCGTCTGGCGATAGCGTGGCGCCAGCAAATCGAGTTGTCTGATAATGCCGTAAACACTCAGATCAAAATGGCGCGCGACCAGTTGTGTCAGCGATTCCGGCGCAAGCCGTGCCGTGCCAAACGTATTAATGCGGACAGAGACCGGACGTGAGAGCCCAATGGCCCAGGCCAGTTGAACTTCACAACGTAGCGCCAGCCCTGCCGCGACAATATTTTTAGCCACATAACGCGCGGCATACGCCGCCGAACGATCGACTTTAGACGGGTCCTTACCCGAAAACGCCCCACCACCATGGCAAGCCGCGCCGCCATAGGTATCCACGATTATCTTTCTCCCGGTCAACCCACAATCTGCAGCCGGTCCGCCGTTAATGAACGGGCCTGCGGGGTTAATCAATAAACGCGTGGTTGAGGTCAGCCAGCGTGCCGGGATAACGGGTTTAACGATCTCTTCAATAACAGCTTCACGTAACGTGGCGAGCGGGACATCAGCGCGGTGCTGTGTTGAGACAACAATCGTATCGGCATGGAGTACCTGACCATTGCAATAATGCAGCGTGACCTGGCTTTTAGCATCCGGCAATAATCCATCAAGCTGACGTGTTTTACGCAGCATCGCCTGCCGCACCATCAACCGATGCGCATACAGCACAGAAGCGGGCATCAGTTGCGGTGTTTCATCGCATGCGTAACCGAACGTGATCCCCTGATCCCCGGCGCCGAGCGATGCCGGTTCGCTGACGCGAATACCGCTGGCAATATCGTCGGATTGCCTGCCCAGCATACTGATGACCGCGCAGGTTGTGGCATCAAAACCTTTCGAGGAGTGGTCGTAGCCGACAGACTTAACGGTAGCACGCACGATCTGTTCGATATCGATATTTGCGCTGGAAGAGATTTCCCCGGCAAGAATAACCACACCCGTTTTTACCAGGCACTCACAGGCTACTTTAGCCCAGGGATCCTTTAGCAGGAAGGCATCAAGAATGGCGTCAGAAATCTGGTCCGCCATCTTATCCGGATGCCCTTCGGCAACGGATTCAGAGGTAAAAAGGTATTCGTCCACGGCGGAACCACGTTATAAAGAGAGTTTCTTATCTTAGCGGCCTTCTCTTTCCAGACGAGTAAACTATCTTGCCGGGATAGCGGACTTTTTTGCGCTCACGCCTGCCGTAAGCGCAAAAAAAACCGGGTAACTCAGCATGTCTCTGGCAAGGTGATACGGCGGTAATCTGAAGGCGCAATACCGGTCTCTTTTTTAAAGATACGACAGAAATAGTTTGCATCCTGCCAGGAAAGCTCCAGTGCAATTGTGTTTACTTTTAAATCGCTGAACTGCAGAAGTGATTTCGCCATACTGATTTTACGGCTGGTAATATAGCTTGAGAAACCGGTTCCCATGCTCTTTTTAAACGCGCGACTCAAATAGCATGGGCTGACAAAGGCTTTCGCAGCAATATCATCCAGCGTCAGATTTTTGAGGATATTCTTTTCAATGTGAAATTGTGCCCGGGTGACAAAGTCCATATTGCCGCTGGCATTTTTAAAGGCCTGCTCAAAAATGTCTTCGCTTATGCTCAACAACGCGGTCATCGCCCGCCAGTAATTGCTTGCTGGTAACCCTTGCTGGCGAATGGTCTGAATAATTCCGGTAACTTTATTACGACAAGAAGCATATTTATCACCCAGCCCGGCGAGATGCTGCTGGACAAATTCCAGTACGTCGGTAACTGTTTTCGACCGATCATTACCGAATGTGCGCCCTGTACAAGCCGCATCGAGAATACGGAATAAAAAGGTATGCCAACCAGGATAATCACAGCGACTAATCATCTCGCTAATGTTCTGTCGCAGCGCACGGCTGGCCACCGCGTCTTCTTCATCTACCAGTAATGTTTTACGAATGGTGTCGTTGATAATACTTTGCTTCACCGGTTTTAACAGATAATCATCAACTTTCAGACTCAGCATATGGCGAACAATGTCAAAGTCATCGTTTGCCGTAGTCACAATCACTTTGGTATCCGTATTTTTCTGCCTGAGATACTCAATAACCTGATTGCCATTAGGTAGTGGAATGTTGATATCAACAAACATCATATCGATTTGGCTAAGCTGATCAATAAGCTGGATAGCTTTTTTGCCGGTTGACGCTTCATGAATGACGGAGTTTTCAACGCAGCGAGAAATGATGCGTTTTAGCGATTCCGATTCAATATGCTCATCTTCGACAATAACAATATTATACATACTCACACTCCAGACTCAGGCCGGCACCATAGGAAACCGTAGTTTTATTGTGGTGCCGAGCATCGGCTTATAGGGGCTGGTGATTTTCAAACCATAACTTTCACCAAATAACAATTGAAGGCGGTTTTTTATATTGTGAATGCCAATACCCCCTTTTTGCCGGTTCTGGTTTCCTGAGAGGATATGTTCAATATCTTCTGGAGAGATACCGTCGCCATTGTCTTTAATTTCGATAATCACATCCTTGCCGTCGTCCATTGCACGAAGAACGATATGGCTTTTCGTTTCACGCGGCTCCACCACATAATTAAAAAAATTCTCTACCAGAGGCTGAAGAATTAAGAATGGGCAAACAACAGCATTATATTTTTCCGGAATATCGAATACATAGTCAAAACGATCACTCATTCTGACTTTCTGAATTGACATATAGCAATTTACATAATTAATTTCCTGACAAAGGGTGATCAGGCCATTGTTATTCTTACGCAATAAATAGCGCATCATATCGGAAAAATCATGCACCATGGTTTCTGTCCGACTGGCATCTTCCAGAAACGCCAGGCGACCAATTGTGTTCAGCACGTTAAATAAGAAATGCGGGTTGATTTGGTAGGAAAGCGCCTTGAATTCTGCTTCATGCAGAGAGCGCTCAATTTCAACACGTTTGCGTAACTCGCTGGTTAATTCCTGTTCTTTATGCCGTAATTCGCGTTGAATATTGTTGGCATGAGCCTGTTCAACCAGATAGGAAGCAACATGGAGTAATGTATAGGCAGTAGATTCAAAGCGCTCATATGGCATGCGCTGTGTATTGTCATGCAGATTGATAAGCCAGGGATTTTCTTGCCATAAATTGTTATTATTCAGGATGTATGGAATGCTTTCCTCTTTTTCTTTTTCTACCTTAACCTGGCCGGAAATAAATGCGCCAAGGTAATGATTATTAATCATTATTGGTACTGCAAACTCCACAAAACCGCAGTAACATCGGTACACTACCGGCTCTCCCGCGCACATTGCCGCTTCACCACCTGCACTGTCGCTGTCGTAGCAATGCCGGGCCAGAGTCTCATTCATTCTGGATCGCGCACAAAAATCCGAAAAGCCACTGGGGCGCGTCACCGGAACACCGGCTTGATCCACCACCACCAGGGCGATCATCATTGATTTACTGAAGTTGTCCTGAAGCGTTTGCAAGCGGTTGACATCAAGAAATTCGTGTAACTTATATTTATTATTCATGATATCCGCCCGTTCAATTTAAGTGCAATTCAACCATACCTCATTTATCTTTGTAAAATAATGAAATCGCTCACAAAAAAAATTTTAATTGTAATCTAAATGTTAACTTAATGAGACTTATGTTTCCATTTTGTTTAGTATAAATAACATTAATACCCTAACAAAAATATAAAAAATCCGATGACTAAATTGAACGAATCAAAATAAGATCCTATCCCGGTAAGTATTATTGGCGCAGTCGATCTGGACACGGACAGCGCGGAGAAACCGGTGCGTACACGTAGTACATGAGGATTCCTGGCACTGCCCATGACCAAAGTGGCAAGTAAAGTTTTCCTAATGGGACAGGCTTTAAGTAACCAATTGTGTTTACCTTACTTCCCTTGATAAATTACTTAAAAAACAGACCAGACTCATGAGAATAAATTACGCGGCGTGTAATTCGAGACATTGCCAGTTTCCATGATCAAACCACCCCTTATAAAAGAAGAATGGATGGACGTGATCAAAAAATTTATATACATTCACCAGCCAGTGAAGATATTAAATATTAAGCCATGCTCTCTGCCTGACTATATATCCCTCATGACATTGTCATATTTATATTACATAAAATATAAAAAAACACCCTAAGATTACCATATTGGGTAGTGCCTCCAATGAGTAGAACATGTATTTCTCAATGAAGGCCCCGATGACTTTTTCATGTAACTCAACAGAACGTGAGAAACAGATAGTCCTGCGAGCCAGCCGCTTGATGCGAGTTCTCAACGTCAGGTTGTTCCGCTCAATGCGCTGAGTCAATATTTTACCGGTCAGATGCTTCTCTTTCGGGACTTCTCTGGCATAACTGCCCCAGCCATCGCGGGTTTTCATGCCGATGTTAAACGGTGTGAGCAGAGCCAGCAGTTCACGGCAGGTGTCATCAGTACGGGGGCCAAACGTATAAGCCAGAACGCCGCCTGTTTTGGTGCTGTATGCATACCAGAGCCAGTGTTGTCGGGCTTTACTGCCGACGAACCCCCATTGCTCATCGAGTTCACAGGTAAGTGCCACATCTGCATGAGCAACCGGAGATGATGTTATTCGCTTCGGCGCGAGTTTTTTAAAGTGCGAATGACGGTGTTAATGCCGATTTTGAGTGTCCTTGCCGTATCCCGGACACCGGCTCCGTTGAATGCCATTTCGGTAATTTGCTCTTTGACACCGGGCTTACGGGCTTCATAGGTATAAGTGAGCAGGAACACGCGGTAGCAATCGCGACAGCGAAACCGGTCACGGCCTTTAGGGTTCTGCCCATGGCGGTAAACGTGAGCAGACTGACAACGGGGGCAATGAACGGTAACGCTGGCCATGAGAAAACCTCAAAAGCGGGAACTATACACCAACTTCAACTAATTGGATGCACTACCC
>JAATFO010000124.1 GCA_015655145.1 Enterobacterales bacterium
GTTCGGGGCGCTTGATGCGATGACTCGTCACCAGATGCAGCAGTTACTGATTGAAATATGGGAAAAACACCGTCTGACGGTGATGTTTGTGACTCATGATATTGAAGAAGCCGTTTGGCTTTCGGACCGTATAGTGGTGATGGGACCTGGATGCATTGATAGCACCTTCGAGGTCAATTTGCCGCGTCCACGGGTGGAAAGTATGAGTCGTGATGCCGACTTTATTGATCTTCAACACCAGGTATTGGCGCGTATTCGTCAGCCAATAGCGGTTAACGAATAAACACAGGGCCACAGATGATGTGCGTGTTTTTTACAATAATGTCCGTCTGGCAAAGCGGGCCTGAGACAGGCCCGCGCGTTTATCAGAAAGGCGTTATTTCACCATCGGCAGATTTAAATGATGCTCGATAGCGCATTCTCTGGCGGTGTCATAACCGGCGTCAGCATGGCGCATCACACCCGTCGCCGGGTCATTCCACAATACGCGTTGCAGGCGGACATCGGCTTCTTTACTGCCATCGCAGACAATCACCACACCGGCATGTTGCGAGAAGCCCATACCAACACCACCGCCGTGATGCAGGCTAACCCAGGTTGCCCCACCAGCGGTATTCAGCAAGGCGTTAAGTAACGGCCAGTCGGAGACGGCATCAGAACCATCTTTCATTGCTTCGGTTTCCCGATTAGGTGACGCCACAGAGCCACAATCAAGGTGGTCACGACCAATCACTATCGGGGCTTTTAACTCTCCTGTTCGCACCATCTCATTAAATGCCAGCCCGGCGAGATGACGTTCGCCAAGACCGAGCCAGCAGATACGCGCTGGCAGGCCCTGAAAAGCAATGCGTTCTTGCGCCATATCCAGCCAGCGATGCAGGTTTTTATTGTCCGGAAACAGGGCTTTCAGTTTGGCATCGGTTTTATAGATATCGTCAGGGTCGCCGGAAAGCGCAACCCAACGGAAGGGGCCCTTGCCCTCGCAGAACAGCGGGCGGATATACGCCGGCACAAAGCCTGGAAAATCAAACGCGTTGCTGACGCCTTCCTCTTTCGCCACCTGGCGAATGTTATTGCCATAATCGACGGTTGGAATGCCCATATGGTAAAAGTCGAGCATCGCCTGCACATGTAGTGCCATGGCGGCACGGGCGGCTTTTTCTACCGCTTTAGGATCCTCGCTACGGGCCCTGAACCACTGCTCTAACGTCCAGCCGACAGGCAAATATCCGTTGACCGGATCGTGTGCCGAGGTCTGATCAGTGACGATATCCGGCTTCATTCCGCCACTGTTGGCGCGTTTCACCAATTCAGGCAGGATTTCCGCCGCATTCCCAAGCAGACCGACAGAGATAGCGCGTTTGGCGGTGTTGGCATCGCTAATCATTTGCAGTGCTTCATCCAGCGTGCGTGCTTTATAGTCGAGGTAACGCGTACGCAGGCGGAAATCAATGTGTGACTCCTGGCATTCCACGGCCAGCACTGAAGCGCCTGCCAGCACACCAGCCAGCGGCTGCGCGCCGCCCATGCCACCCAGACCGGCGGTAAGGATCCATTTGCCACTCAGGTCGCCGTTATAGTGCTGTCGACCCGCTTCGGCAAAGGTTTCGAAGGTTCCCTGTACAATGCCTTGTGCGCCAATATAGATCCAGGACCCGGCGGTCATCTGGCCATACATCATCAGGCCCGCTTTATCCAGCGCGTGAAAATGATCCCAGGTAGCCCAGTGAGGCACCAGATTCGAATTAGCAATTAATACGCGCGGCGCCTCAGTGTGGGTGCGAAAGATGCCAACGGGTTTACCGGACTGTACCAGTAAGGTTTCATCGGCTTTCAGTGCCCGCAGTGAACGCAGAATCTGTTCAAAACATTCCCAGTTACGGGCGGCCTTGCCAATACCGCCATACACCACCAAATCCTGCGGGCGTTCAGCGACATCCGGATCGAGGTTGTTCTGGATCATGCGATAAGCGGCTTCAATCAACCAGTTCTCGCAGTGAAGTTCACTGCCATGTGGCGCTCGTACCACGCGGGCAACGGCGTTTTTTACGGAGTCATTCATGATTTTCCCCTTATTCAAACCGATTGTTTAATCGTGGTTGCCGGCATCAGCGCGGCAATGACCGTTGGCCAGGCATCGTTGCTGGCCCAGAGGCGCATTTGTTCAATGTCTGGCGCCATCAGGCGGTCTTTCTCCAGGAAAGCAACGCGCGCGCGCAGGCGTGTCAGCTCCTGTTCAAGAAGGGTGGAGCTTTGTAAAGGGCGATGAAAGTCGATGCCTTGCGCCGCGGCCATGGCTTCAATACCGACGATAGCGGCGGTGTTAAAGCACATATCTCCCAAACGGCGTGCCGCATAGGTAGCCATCGAAACATGATCTTCCTGATTAGCGGAAGTGGGCAGACTGTCGACACTGCCCGGATGCGCCAGCGATTTATTTTCTGAAGCCAGGGCGGCGGCCGTGACCTGGGCTATCATAAAACCGGAATTGACGCCGCCGTCATTCACCAGGAACGGCGGCAGACCGGAAAGACCGCTATCAAGCATCAGTGCCAGGCGACGCTCGGAAATGGCGCCGATTTCTGCCACCGCCAGTGCGATGATATCGGCGGCAAAGGCCACCGGTTCAGCATGGAAATTGCCGCCGGAAATGACTTCACCGGTTTCCGGGAATACCAGCGGATTATCGGAAGCGGCATTCGCTTCAATTTGCAGGATGCGTGCCGCATGGTTCAGGTTATCCAGACAGGCACCCATCACTTGTGGAATACAACGGATGGAGTAGGGATCCTGGACGCGACCACAATCGGCATGAGAGATCAGAATCTCACTGCCTGTTAGCAGTGCAGATACCGCGCTGGCAACAGCGATTTGCCCATGCTGGCCACGGGCCTGGTGAATACGACTGTCAAACGGTTTGACCGAACCTTTGATGGCTTCCAGTGACAGCGCCCCGGCAACCAGTGCGGCGGCAAAGGTATTTTCTGCATTAAACAGACCGCGTAATGCCAGCGCGGTGGAGACTTGGGTGCCGTTCAGTAACGCCAGCCCTTCTTTCGGGCCGAGAACCACGGGTTCCAGTCCGGCTTTTTTTAATCCTTCCACCGCAGGCACGATTTTACCGCTGATCCGCACATTACCTTCGCCCAACAGCATCAATGACAGGTGGGCGAGGGGAGCCAAATCACCCGATGCACCAACCGATCCTTTTTCCGGAATACAGGGCATAACCCCGGCATTAAATAAGGCAATCAAGGCGTCGATTAATGCAATGCGGATACCGGAGTGACCACGCGCCAGGCTGATTACTTTGGTCGCCATCACCAGGCGGACCACATTGTCAGGCAACAGATCACCTAAGCCAACACTGTGCGACAACACCAGGTTACGTTGTAATTCCGCCAGCCGCGATGCCGGGATGGTGGTTTGCGCCAGCTTGCCGAAGCCAGTATTGATGCCATAAACTACGTGCCCGGCATGGACGATCGCTTCCACGGTTTCGCGCGCTTTCAGCACATCATTACGTGCGCGCTCATCCAGCTCCAGCGTTACTCCCCCCTGATAAATGCGTTTGAGCATCGCCAAATCGACCGTGCCTGGCGTCAGGCGACAGACTTTGGTACTGAACGACATAGTATACTCCTGTATAGACAAGTTCGGTAAAACAGAGAGCCCAGGATAGAGTGGGCTTTGTCAGGTATAAATAAGTGAATCACAACCGTATATTCTTGTCTATACAACTAGCAATGCTTGTGCCAGATTGATCATGCAAGGGCATGTCCGTTTGGCAGCGTGTTGCGCCGGGAATGTGTTTTCAGAAAGCACTCTACAGGTGCATCTGTTGCACGGTTTGTGTGCGCCGGATGCTTCCATAGGGTGCCTATACATTGACAACAGCAAGCCGTAAACTACAACGACCACTTTTATCTAAGGACATTGATATGGCCGATCAGACTGTTATTGCGCAACTTGCCGCAGCCATGAGCGATCAGCCCGCGCCTATTTACCAGCGGGTGAAACAGGCGATCATAAGCCAGGTCACTGAAGGCGTATGGAAGGCCAATCAGCGCGTGCCCTCGGAAAGTGAGCTGGTTAATGAGTTGGGTGTGAGCAGGATGACCATTAATCGGGCATTACGCGAATTAACCAGTGAAGGCTATTTGATCCGTATGCAGGGGGTCGGTACGTTTGTCGCTGAAATGAAAGGCTACACAGCGATGCTGGAAGTGCATAACATTGCCGAAGAGATTGCGCAGCGAGGCCACAGACACAGCAGTAAAATTTTATTGTTGCATGAACTGAAGGCAGAGCCGGAACAGGCGGAGGGACTTGGCCTGGTAAGCGGTCAGATCATTTATCATTCATTGATCGTGCATTATGAAAATGAATTGCCGGTGCAACTGGAAGATAGATTAGTCAATCCATTTATGGTGCCGGATTACCTGAATCAGGATTATCACAGCCAGACACCGTATACTTATTTGATGCGCGTTGCGCCGTTGACGGCAGGTGAGCATATTGTCGAAGCGGTGTTACCCGACAGGCATCAATGTCAATATTTATCACTGGATGAACACGAACCTTGTTTGCTGATTCGGCGTCAAACCTGGAGTGATGCGAAAATAGTGACCTATGCGAAATTACTGTATCCCGGGTCACGTTATAAATTACTGGGACGTTTTAAAGGGCATGGATGAGGCTGATGTTCCCGGTGTTTTTCGAGCTGGTCGCCAGGCTGGCGAGTTAACGCTGATCTTTCCGGACATGGCCCTTTCGAGTTCGCAGCAAAGGGCCTTCAAACCCGTTTTGGTCAGATTCCTTTTAGCAGCGAGACGGCGTATTAAGCGGCTCTCCCATTAGAACTATTTTATCTGTCATTTTGACCCTCGGCAGTGTCCGAAATCTTCACGGGTTCAATCGCTATTTAGCTGTACGCGCCGTTTTTTGCGCGCGCGCCGGGACCAAACTGCGTCAATAATGCCGGCTGGAACCGGCGATAAGCACAGTCTGATTTTTATGCTATATTATCCTGCAGTTATATTGCGTTAATAAATAATAATGGGAGCCGTAATTGTTTGTTTTTACACGGTGGCTGAATACTTACTGTTTCTATTTAAATTAATCACTAACACGTTCAGCTAATGATTAACGGTATGTTTTATATTTCCTTTTTTATAATGAAATGTGTTTACTTTTCGTTTTTATTTTAATATTATCCAAATCTTACTCATTAACTGAAAGAAGGAATTATCATGAGAGTATTGACTGAAAATGAAATGAACATGATTGCCGGTGGTGGTAATTATGCGGATAATGTGAGAGATGCCGCAAACAGTAAAAGAAGTCAGGCGGTGAAAAATAAAAATAATAATGGCGGGTTTTACGGTGGACAGGGTACGGCGGTCACCAATTGTAACACTGGTATTATTGGTGGTATGGTTGCCGGTTCCATTGGTGGGGTCCCGGGAATGGCACTCGGTCTGGTTGGCGGGGCACTTGCCGGCGGCTGCTTTGGTCAGGGGAACAACAATGGCGGTGGCAGTGGGAGCTCAAGCAGTAATTGTGGCAATAACAACGGCGGCTGTTCCTGGTAGTTATCTGATTACCTAGCGTGTTTGTATCCAATATCCGCACTGCCCAAGGCGGCCAGGGAAGTATACTGATGAACATTATTCTACGTCCAGTTGCTATTTTATTAGGCATATTATGTGCAGCTTCATTATTGAGTGGTGCCGGTGTTGCATTTACTGACTGGTATGCAGCGCCTAAAAACTTATCAGTTTTCCTGCTCATTATAAGTAGCATGTGCAGTATGGTAATGGTCTGTGAACGTATTTTTCTTTTTTTATTTCCGAAGTTTAAAAACAAAAAAGAGATACTCTGAATGATTCGGGTTGCTGGAACAGGGACGGCACAGGAATTCCACTGCGCTTACATGAGTAAGTTATTAGAATGAATGAGCGTAACCAATACCCCAACAATGTGAAGCATGATCAGTATAAAGAATAAAACACATCAATATATCGAATAGATCTCATCTTGCCGGGGCAAGTGAAGAGATTTGGATGCTAAACCTCACCGTTAGATGAAAAATGAAAGGAATAATAAAAAAGGGCGTTGATGACGCCCTTTAATCGTTAATAAATTTTTTTAATGACAGCAAATAGTATGAATGCATCGTTTGATGCCGGTTCAATGGCTTCACCCTTGCTTTCCCACCAGGCGCCCTGACCGCGTGTCATCACTTTTTCACCGATCCGCCATTGTCCGGTGATAACCCAACATACCCCCATATCACTCTGGTGTTGTTGTGTTGTGGTGAAAACATCGGATGAAAAACTGCCACGTCGTGTCATAACATTAAAATCACGGCTTTCCTGGCCAGTCAATGTCGCGCTAATTGGCTCATCACCCATGAAACGAAACGGCTGATAGTGTTGTAAAGGCTGAACAATTTTTCCTGGCCCGTTTAATTCTACACCGGCGCCTTCCAGCAACGTGATCACCCGATCAACGCCCGGGAACAGCGAAAAATCGCCACTGGTAGCAATAGTGGCGATACTGGCGCGCCAGCCGAAAGGCTCAGCCTGTGGCGGAAAACTGACAATTTCCCGTGTTTCGCCACCGCCGTTACGCCAGCGACTGACGGGCAAATGGGCGGTATCATAAAAATGCATCATTTCAATTCACTCATCACGCGACGAAAATGTGCGGCACTTTGTTCCTGCAATGCGTGTTGCCCGGCATGGATCACCTGTTTCCCGGCTACAAAAACATCGCGAATTTGTCCGCGGTGACCTGCGAAAAGCCAACGGTTCAGCAACGCATGATCATCGCAACTTTCAAGCCAGGCATCATTATCAAGTATCAGCCAGTCCGCGCGTTGCCCGACGGCCAGTATCCCCGTGTTTACCGCGCATGCCCGGGCGCCGCCAAGCGCAGCCTGACGATAGAGCAAGTCGCCTACAGATGTTTCTTGAGTAGTGACAATCCGGTTGCGGCGTCGGTCTCGCAGGCGTTGACCATACTCCAGCCAGCGAAGTTCTTCCACCACGTCCAGCGAAACGTGGCTATCTGACCCAATCCCCCAGCATCCCCCTTGTGCGATGTAGCGCGTTGCCGGGAAAATGCCATCGCCAAGGTTGGCTTCAGTCGTCGGACACAGTCCCGCTACTGCGCCGCTGGCTGCCAGTCGTGAAATTTCATTATCATCAAGATGCGTGGCATGGATCAGACACCAGCGGGAATTAACGTCAAAGCGGTCCAGCAATCCGTTGACCGGACGCTCACCGCACCAGGCCAGAGAATCATTTACCTCTTTTTCCTGTTCGGCAATGTGGATATGCACCGGTAAATCATCCGGTGAATCGGCCAGCACCTGGTTCATTTGTTGTTCACTGACGGCACGCAGTGAATGGAAACAAATTCCCTGGTTATGCAACGGCTTAGCGGTCAGTAAAGTGCGCAGATTTCCCTGCTGGCGTAAATATCGGTCCACATCCTGAATAAAGCGTTTTTGCCCACTCTGCGGTGGCAAAGCGCCAAATCCGCCGTAACTGTACAGCACCGGCAATACAGTCTGGCCAATGCCGACAAGTTCTGCTGCATGGATCACGTGTTGCAGCATATCGTCATGCGCATAAGGCTGGCCGGCAATATCATGGTGCAAATAGTGGAATTCCGCGACCTGGGTGTAACCCCCTTTTAGCATGTCAATATACAGATAAGTAGCAATGTGACCGACTTGCTCGGGGGAAAGACGTTGCACCAGACGATACATCAATTCGCGCCAGGTCCAGAAGCTATCCTGAGGGTTGCCGGCAACTTCGGCCAGACCTGCCATTGCACGCTGGAATGCATGGGAATGTAAATTGGCAATGGCGGGTACCATTGCACCATTGAGCAAGATGTGATTTTCCTGCTGACTATCAGGCGTGATAGCCTGAATAAACCCCTGGTTATCGACATCGATGCGAACCGCGTGGTGCCAACCATTAGCCAGCAATGCTCGCGACACAAAAAAACTCGACATAGTTGATCCCTGGATACAGTAGTTGTATATACATATACATACTTTGACGAGCACTGTAAATGGCGGTGCGACAAACGGGAAGGATAAATGGCAATCGAAATACGTTGTGACAGTGTATGGGCGGGTGCGGATCTTGTTACCATGCGTGACGGGCACTACAACCTGATTGAAGATGGCGCGATTGCCGTGCGGCAAGGCAAGATTGTCTGGATCGGCCCCCGTGCTGAGTCGATTGCGATACAGGCGGATGAATATACGGATTTCGGGGGTGGGATCATTACGCCGGGTTTGGTTGATTGCCATACCCATTTAGTTTTTGGCGGCGATCGCAGTCACGAATTTGAGCAGCGCTTAAAGGGTGTTAGTTATGCGGAGATCGCGGCTCAGGGGGGCGGCATTATTTCCACAGTACGCGCTACACGCGCTGCCTCACTGGATCAACTGGTGAGCAGTGCTCGCTGGCGTGCTGACCGCTTGCTGGCTGAAGGCGTCACCACGCTGGAAATTAAATCCGGCTACGGCCTCGATGAAGACAGTGAAATTAAAATGTTACAGGCAATTCGCCTGCTTGCGCAGCAAATACCCGCCGATGTGCGGGCGACCTGTCTGGCCGCACATGCCATTCCTCCGGAATTTAAACATCATCCTGATGGCTGGATTGACACCATCTGCACCACCTTGTTGCCAAAAGTGAAAGCTGAAAATCTGGCTGATGCGGTTGACGCCTTTTGTGAACATCTCGCCTTTTCACCAGCACAAGTCGAACGGTTGTTTACCTGCGCACAGGCACTGGGCTTTCCGGTTAAACTGCATGCAGAACAACTCTCTTCACTCGGTGGTGGCGCTCTGGCGGCACGGTTTAATGCACTTTCGGCGGATCATCTGGAATATGCCGCGGAAAGTGATGTTCAGGCGATGGCGGAACATGGCACCGTTGCTGTGCTGTTACCGGGGGCATTTTACTTGCTGCGAGAGACGCAATTACCACCCATTGATTTATTCCGCCGCTACAATGTGCCGATGGCACTGGCCAGCGATGCCAATCCTGGCACTTCTCCTGCGTTATCATTACGCCTGATCCTCAATATGGCCTGCACACTGTTTCGTTTTACCCCGGAGGAGGCATTGGCTGGGGTGACATTATATGGCGCTAAAGCGCTCGGTCTGGCGCAGAGCCACGGTTCGCTGGAAACGGGGAAGGTGGCAAATTTTGTGCACTGGCCGCTGGCGCGACCGGCGGAATTGGTTTACTGGCTAGGTGGGCAGCTACCTTGTGATGTTATTTATCGTGGAGAAAAACAATGACGCCTTATCATTTTTCTGCCGGCACTCTCCCGCTGTTGGTGACGATTCCCCATGCAGGCACGCTACTTACCGAGGAAGTTGAGGCTGGGCTTAGCGAGGCAGCACGAGGATTACCGGATACCGACTGGCATATCCCGTTATTGTACGATTTCGTCAGAGATCTGGGGGCCAGTGTGCTGATTGGTCGCTATTCACGTTTTGTTATTGATCTCAATCGTCCTGCTGATGACCGGCCTTTATACACTACGGCGACGACCGGGCTATATCCGGAAACCCTGTTTGACGGCACACCGACGTTTAAACCAGGCATGACGCCAACAGTCGCCCAGCGGCAACATTATCTGGATGCGATCTGGACGCCGTGGCATGAAAAAATCCAACAGGAACTGGCGCGTTTGAAACAGCAATTTGGCTATGCGTTGTTATTTGATGCTCATTCAATTGCGTCGGTGATCCCTCGCTTGTTCGAAGGGCGACTGCCGGACCTGAATATTGGTACCAACAGCGGTGCAAGTTGCAGCATGGGGATTACGCAGGGGCTGACGCAGTGCTGTAATGCTCAGTCGCAGTATAGCTGGGTGATGAACGGGCGGTTTAAAGGCGGCTATATCACCCGTGCCTATGGTAAGCCAGCCGAAAAGCAACATGCTGTGCAACTGGAACTTGCGCAATGTAATTATATGGATGAACAACCGCCTTTTGGTTGGCGCGGAGAAAAAGCCAGCGTATTACAACCATTACTTAAGCAGTTAATAACAACGTTGCTGGCGCAGGGGGCAACAAGCTGATGGCACGATGAAAACGTACCAGGGTGACTAACTGGCGCAAGGCGGCGCGGTCGTAAACAGGAAGTGGGTTTTCAACTGATGATGGTGTCTATACCGCATAACAAAAAGCCGAAAGCGTTCTGCTTTCGGCAATGAAGGGATTCAGGGAATCGCGCAACAGATGCCATTAGCGATAGATCGCCGCGCTTCCGTGTAGACGATTGTTACCTGACACAGAGGTGATGGCATAGGCTTGCGCACCGACTGCTTGTGCTTTGGCAGCAAGGTCCGCTTGTAATTCGCTGAGTGAGGTTGCACCGCTGGCGGTGACCACACCCACCTGGTTCATTTTTTCTGTCGGCTGATCGCTCAGTGTTGTACTGGCGAACACAGATGATGACAGCGTGATAGCAGCAATTGCAGCAAAATATTTGATAGTTTTCATAATGGTTTCCTCGTCATAATTTATTCTTCATGGCAGTTATCCTGCCGCTGAAATAAATGATACGCCGATAAAACAAAGAGAAAATAAAAACAATTGCATCAAGTCTGTCAAATAATTTGATGTTAATTATAACCAGCAAAGCCGAAATTATCTCCGATATCACAGCCTTATCCTGCACGCGCATCCGGGCGGATCATATCGAAACGTAATGCTTCACTGATGGAATAATACGCGCTGGGGCCGCCAGCTCGCAGGATGGGATCTGCTTGTGCAGTTTGATAAATGCCGTTTTCCAACAGATTACTGTCAATATGGACAGTAATGACTTCGCCCAGCACCAGCCAACTGTCAATGTTTGCTCCTGCGGCGTCCTGAAGCTGAATGCATTGCGATAGTTTGCACTCAAAGTTTACCGGGCTTTCTGCCACCATACTGACGTTAACCCGGGATGCAGGTAATGGGGTTAACCCTGCGAACATAAATTCATCCTGGTCAGGTGGCAATGAAGCTGAACTTTCATTCATCGCGCCTGCCAGTGAACGTGTTGCCAGATTCCAGACGAATTCGCCGGTTTCGCTGATGTTACGCACACTGTCTTTCCAGCCGCTACTGGCAAAACCAATAATGGGTGGCCGGTAATTGAAGCAATTAAAAAAACTGTATGGTGCAAGGTTACGATACCCGTCACGACTGAGCGAGCTAATCCAGCCGATTGGCCGTGGGCCGATGATGGCATTCAGGGGATCGTGCGGCAAACCGTGGCCCGCACGGGGTTGGTAAGAGTAACGTTGGCGAGACATGGTTATCCTGATATGTATGAAGCGGTGGGTCATCTTACCGGGTTTAACGCAAGAAAAAACCCTGGCAGTTGTTTACGAATTTTACCGTAGAGGGTATCTTACGCCGCCTGCCCTGTGAGAGAAAACGATGAAACAATCTGCCGAAAAAAAACAGCTCCATGTGCGTAACCGCCATCGTGGGCAGTACGATTTTACCGCCCTGATACAGACCCATCGGCCACTCGCCAGGTTTGTCAATCTCAATCAATATGGTGATTTGTCGATCGATTTTTCCGATCCCGCGGCAGTGATCGAGCTCAATCGGGCGCTTTTGCATCATTTTTACCAGATTGAACACTGGTCGATTCCTGCCGGGTTTCTCTGCCCGCCGGTGCCAGGACGCGCTGATTACATCCATTATCTGGCCGATCTTCTGGCGGAGGATTATCCGCATGGCGTGCCGCGACATCTCAATGTGTTGGATATCGGTTGTGGCGCCAACTGTATTTATCCATTAATCGGCCACCGTGAGTATGGCTGGCGCTTTACCGGCTCGGAGATCAATGCGCAGGCGATGAAAGCGGCGCATGCTATTATCGCGGCGAACCCCGGATTAAGCCAGGCAATACGCCTGCGTTGGCAAAAAGAGGAAAATGCCATTTTCCAGGGTATTTTCCATAAAAATGAACGTTACCATGCCACATTGTGTAATCCGCCGTTCCATGCTTCTGCAGAACAAGCGCAACAAGGTAGCCAGCGTAAGTTACGTAATTTAGGGCTGGAGGCGCAATCACCGCTTAATTTTGGTGGTCAGCAGGATGAGCTATGGTGTGATGGCGGTGAAAAAGCGTTTGTTTGCCGGATGATTGCAGAGAGTGTTCAGTATGCGCGCCAGTGTATATGGTTCACTGCGCTGGTTTCTCGTAAAGAGAATCTGCCGGAGTTACGCAATGCATTAATGCTGACGCAGGCGTGTGATGTGCGGGTAGTTGAGATGGCACAGGGGCAGAAACAAAGCCGCTTTATTGCCTGGAGCTTTTTAGATAAAACCACCCGTGAACGCCAGATGAGCAGATAATATCATGCTGACTGGCCGTTATCGTAACTGGCTGTCCTTACTGCCGCGTCGATTGTAAAGTATCACACTGTTCTTTTTATCATGTACCTGTTGGCAGGAAACACAATATTGCACACCCGGTAGCGCCTGACGACGTGCTGCGGGAATCGGATCGCCGCATTCCTGACATTCCCAGGCGCTCTCACCAGCATGTAGGTGGGCGCGTGCGCGTCCTACTGCATCCTCAATGGTGGAATCGATTTGTTCCTGAACGGCGTCATCATGTGCCCAGCCACTTGCCATCATTAACCTCCAATAACAAAAGAGCGGATGAAAAATCATCCGCTCCATCAGTGTACCGATATAAAACGGTATCAGGCCTTATTCGATATTTGATTCAATGAACCACAAGAACTTGTCCATATCACGTGATGCTGCGGTGAAAATATCCGCAGTATCTTCATCTTCCACTTCTGAGATCGCTTTACGTACATCATTTGCGACCAAAGCGTAACGATCTGCCAGCGCTTTCAGGTGATCCTGAACACTGTGAATATTCAGCGGGTAGCTCTTTAACGGCGTTTTGTCGTTGATAACCTGTGTAGTGCCCAGAGCAACGCCACCTAACTGAACGACACGTTCTGCTATGGTATCCTGGTGATCGGTTATCGCGGTACGAAACGTATCCAGCATCTCATGGACGCCAATAAAGTTTGAGCCACGCATGTTCCAGTGTGCTTGTTTTGTGATCAGTGACAAGTCAATGAATTCAATAACCAAACGGTTGAGCACCTCGATTGTGGCTTTTTTTTCATTTTCCGCCACGTCGTTACGGGTGAAAATCAGATCAGAAGGTTTTGCTTTAACCAGCTTAGCTGTACTCATCGTTAATATCCTCTAATTTGTCGGTTGTCCCAATTCATTACAAGGCTAAGTATAGCACCAATTTCATACGTTGCAGGAAAGTTACTTCCTATCAGTTGAATAGTATTAATCAGCTGGATAATAGAAAATAGCGAATATTGAAAATAATAATCATTCTGATTATGAGATTATTTCTTTTTTAATGACCACTTAATGATGTCTTTTATTAAAAATAATTAAAATTCAATGTGTTATTTTATTTCTCTGTTGAGGCCAATGGGGAGGGTTAACCTGGCTCGCTAATAGATTTCGTATTGTAAAAAGGAGTAAGCATGTGCATAGCGCTTTAGTGAATCGCATGTTTTGTCGCGATGGCTAACATCGCTGCTAAGTGTAACTATAAATTAACCATAAAGTAATATTAAAATAACCTGTTTACGCCTGATCCGGTATTTTTAGCTTCTCTGGCAAGGTAATAAACGACCAGTGTCATCAGCTCTGCTGTGGCAGGCTCCTGGTTCGCATGGTTAATGTTGCCCCGGTGGAGGCAAAAATGATCGCCAGCAAAGCCAGCCACTGTATTAAGGTCAGTACTTCGCCAAGAAATAACATACCCGATACCGCCGCCATCGCGGGTTCCAGGCTCATCAATGTACCAAATGTACGCGCCGGTAAGCGAGTCAGCGCCAGCATTTCCAGTGAATACGGCAATGCGCTGGAGAGGAGAGCAACAACGAGCGCGACCGGCAGCGGCGACCAACTCCAGATGCCGCTAGCGGCAAATGTCAGGCCAACCGGCACAAAGACAATAGAGGCAATGACCGACCCCATTGCGACGGTAGCCGGTCCATGTTCGGTCCCCGCTCGCTGGCCGGCAAGAATGTAGACAGCCCAGCTTGCGCCAGCACTGACGGCCAGGGCAGCCCCTTTAACATCAATGCGGGATAAATCTTGTCCGAGGGGGAGCAAAAACCACAACCCTGACAGCGCCAGTATCACCCAGAGGATATCGACAAAGCGCCTGACGCCAAATAAGGCGAGGGATAACGGGCCGGTAAATTCCAGTGCGACGGCAATCCCCAACGGTATTGTGCGGATCGATAAATAAAAAAGATAATTCATGGCGCCAAGCGCCAGTCCATAAATCAGTAATGGCAGCCGTTGTTCACGGCTAAAACGCAAGCGCCAGGGTTTAAATATAACGACGAGAATCACCGTACCCAGCCCAAGACGTAGCGCAGTAACGCCGGGCGCACCGACGACAGGGAAAAGTGATTTCGCCAGAGAGGCGCCACCCTGAACGGAAATCATGGCGACCAACAATGCCAAAAGTGGTAATAAGGGATGCGATGTCGTTGTAGACGGTATTGAACCAGAAGACATCTTTGCACCCCAGACTTTTGCTATCAAATCAGTAAAAAAAGAATCTCATTGTAATTGAATGTCTGCGAAAAAAAGCCGGTTTATGAAAAAATATCTGTTGAACTGGCCGAAAAATGGCCAAAAAAACAGGCTGGAATGTAAAGAAGTACCCATTTGTTTAAGAATTTCTTTAATCTGTTTTTTTTTACAAACAGCTCAGATAACGGCGCTGGATTAATTTTCATAAGAAAAATGAATGACATATGAAAATCCATTAACTTTCTGTTACACGAAACATTCTATCAGACAACAAATTCAGGGCAGAGTTTCTCCCTGATTTTTGCTATATTTCCAGGGTTGTCAGGAGAGAAGTTTTTCACATTTGAGGTGGTTATGAAAAAAATTGCATGTCTTTCTGCATTGGCTTGTGTACTGGCTGTATCTGTTGGTTCCGCAATGGCTCGCAGTACTGTTACGGGTGGCTACGCACAGAGCGATTTTCAGGGTGTGGCGAATAAGGCCAACGGTTTCAACCTGAAGTATCGTTACGAGAACGGCAGTGATCCGTTGGGTTGGATCGGTTCTTTTACCTACACTGAAAAAGATCGTAATAACGGTGGTCTCTACAATAAAGGCCAGTACTACGGTTTTACCGGTGGTCCGGCATACCGTTTTAATGACTGGGCAAGCATCTATGGTGTTGTCGGTATTGGTTACGGTAAATTCCAGCAAAACAACCAATCAGTACGTAGCAACAGATACGATACCAGCGATGTCGGTTTCTCTTACGGTGCCGGTTTACAGTTTAACCCGTATGAAAACGTTGCTATTGATGTTGGTTACGAACAAAGCCGTATCCGTAGTGTTGATGTAGGCACCTGGATCGCAGGCGTTGGTTACAGCTTCTAAACACCAGTATAAAGAAAACAGGCTTTTTAGGCCTTTTTCCGAACACTGAAGATAAGCCACCTTTTGCGGGTGGCTTTTTCTTTTGCGCGGTCATTTACTTGCGTATTGGTGCCCATGATGCTGATAGCTGATAGCTGATAGCTGATAGCTGATAGCTGTGGTTGTTTTTCTGTGGACATGTGTTTTCAACGCCATAAACCCCCCAGCCAGTGCAGGAAAAGATGAGGTAACATCAAGCGGGATTGGTTGGTATGAGGAAAAAGCGCCTTGTTCAGAGTGAAAGCGGGTGATTTCTCTCTTGTTATCTTATTTTGTGCATTGCACCAGGGACAAAAGGTGCTTCACTGGAATTAGAGGGTCACTTGCGGGGAGATTGAACGTCAGATTTATCGAATCGGATTTCAGACTTCTTTGGCGAAGTGAGCATTTCTAACAGCATCAGACGTAACGCAAAGGGAGAACGGCTAAACAGCTGTAATAATAAAGGCGCATTCATGATTTTCCCCTCCAGCCGTGATGCAGAGCAGAACAGGGCTTTTTTTATCCTGCACATCAGGTTAGCTCTCATGGCTAATGACGATAGAGAAACAGACATAATCCTCCGACAAACATCAGGAACATCACTAACAGCAAAATGGGCGGATTCATGATTTCACCTCTATAACCTGAGCAACAATAGGGTCACCAGAACTGTAGATATAGCATAAGCTATATCGTATAGCCACAGCTATTTATTAGAAAATTGGTGCTTCGGTGATCATCGTTTACAATATGACACCAACAGGCCGGTTAATTACTATTCAGCGCCGGTTAATAAGAATGAGGAAGTTGAATGAGTCGTCGTGTACAACCCGCAGCCGCCAGTCTGAACGGGCCATTAAAAGATATTGAAGAGCATGTTGAAGGATTTCGACAGGTCCGCGAAGCGCATCGTCGCGAGTTAATCGATGACTATGTTGAGCTGATTTCTGATTTGATCGGCGAATTTGGCGAAGCGCGCCAGGTTGATATGGCGGCACGTCTCGGCGTTTCTCAGCCAACGGTGGCCAAAATGCTGAAACGTCTGGTCACGGCGGGGTTGGTGGAGCAGGTGCCTTATCGCGGTGTTTTCCTGACGCGCAGCGGTGAGCAGTTAGCGGAAGAGAGCCGGGCACGTCACCATATTGTGGAAATGTTTCTGCTGGCACTGGGTGTGAGCCCTGATACTGCGCGTCGTGATGCTGAGGGCATTGAGCATCATGTGAGCGATGAAACCCTTGCCGTATTCCAGCAATTTTATGAAAGCCGCAGTTAATGCCTGCAAGAGTCATGCATCCGCTATCATCACAACCTGATGGTGGTCGTTTTTATACCAATGTGTGAGGGTTGATGGTCGCCGTTGGTTTGCTTATAACCCGTTTTCCTGATTAAAGATTTCCGCGAAATTCCGACGTGGCCGCCCGACGTCGAGAGCGCCTTTCCGCCAAAGCACGCCAGACAATGACATGGTCACCAACGCCGAGCCTGATTCAATGAAATAACCGCATGACGGTAATACCGATGCGGCTGGCAGTGTTCGCTGGCCCGATGTTTATGGCATAATGCGCGCTGGCTCACATTCACCCACCTCACATGTAAGGCAACTTTGTGCTAGTTTCCAACAACGTCACGATGCAGTTTGGCAGTAAGCCGCTGTTTGAAAACATTTCCGTTAAATTTGGCGGTGGTAATCGCTATGGCCTGATTGGCGCTAATGGGAGTGGTAAATCCACTTTTATGCGGATCCTCGGCGGTGATCTGATGCCCACCACCGGCAATGTTTCACTCGATCCTAACGAACGTATTGGCAAGCTGCGCCAGGACCAATTCGCTTTTGAACAGTATAGTGTACTGGATGCCGTCATTATGGGGCATAGCGAACTGTGGCAGGTGAAGGAGGAGCGTGACCGCATTTATGCCTTGCCAGAGATGAGCGAAGAAGATGGTTACCTTGTTGCTGATCTTGAAGTGAAATATGGCGAGATGGATGGATATACCGCCGAAGCGCGTGCCGGTGAATTATTGTTGGGCGTGGGTATTCCATTGGAACAGCATACTGGCCCAATGAGTGAAGTGGCGCCTGGCTGGAAGTTGCGGGTACTGTTGGCGCAGGCGCTGTTTGCTAACCCCGATATTTTGTTGCTTGACGAACCGACTAACAACCTCGATATCGATACCATTCGCTGGCTGGAACAGGTACTGAACGAACGTGAAAGCACGATGATCATTATTTCCCACGATCGCCACTTCCTCAATATGGTGTGCACGCATATGGCAGACCTGGATTACGGAGAGTTGCGTGTCTATCCTGGAAACTATGATGAATACATGACGGCGGCAACCCAGGTGCGGGAACGTCTGCTGTCCGATAATGCGAAAAAGAAAGCGCAGATTGCAGAACTGCAATCGTTTGTCAGTCGTTTTAGTGCTAATGCGTCCAAATCGCGCCAGGCAACCTCGCGCGCCAGACAGATCGATAAGATCAAACTGGACGAGGTGAAAGCATCAAGCCGGCAAAATCCCTTTATTCGCTTTGAGCAAGATAAGAAGTTGTTCCGTACTGCGCTGGAAGTTGAAGCGCTGGCCAAAGGTTTTGAGGGGGGGCTGTTGTTTAAACAGCTCAGTTTATTGCTTGATGTGGGCGAAAAGCTGGCCGTACTGGGCACCAATGGTATTGGCAAATCAACGCTGCTAAAAACGCTGCTGGGTGAGATGGCGTCTGACAGTGGCACGGTTAAATGGTCGGAAAACGCGCGTATTGGTTACTATGCACAGGATCATGCTGCTGATTTTGCTAATAATCTTAGCGTGTTCGACTGGATGAGCCAGTGGAAGCAAGAAAGCGACGATGAACAAGCGGTACGCAGTATTTTGGGCCGTTTGTTATTCAGCCAGGATGAAATCAAAAAGCCTGCCAGCGTGCTTTCGGGAGGTGAGAAAGGGCGCATGTTGTTTGGTAAATTGATGATGCAGCGACCCAATATTTTGATTATGGACGAACCAACAAATCACCTTGATATGGAGTCAATCGAATCGTTGAACATGGCGCTGGAGATGTACGAAGGCACCTTGATTTTCGTTTCGCATGACCGTGAATTCGTCAGTTCGCTGGCGACACGCGTGATTGAAATTACGCCGAATAAGGTGATCGATTTCACCGGCAATTATGAAGATTATCTGCGTAGTAAAGGCCAGGACTCATTTTCCTGAGTGTGTAGACGGCGACAATACGTTGCCGTTTTAGTCGCCAGGCAACCTAACAGCCGGGCGACTACGCCACCATTACCTGATTCTTGCCATTGTTTTTCGCTTTATACAGCGCTTTATCAGCATCATTCACTAATTGTACCTGATCTATATTTCCCCGCGCCGTCAGTTGGGTATGCAGACCGGCGCTGATGGTGACCACTTTGTCGGGCATCGTGCTCTTTTCATGGGGAATACGCAGTGCAGCAACGGCGCTGACGACCTGTTGTGCAAATGCCAGCGCTTCTTCTGCAGAAATATTTGGCAGAATAATCGCAAACTCCTCGCCGCCATAACGGGCGATCAAATCATCTGAATGCTGTTGCAAACGTAACAGACACTCACCGACCTTCTTCAGACAGTCATCGCCCGCCAGATGGCCATAGCTGTCATTGTAGGTTTTGAATGCGTCAATATCGATCATCACCAGTGACAGCGGGGTTTGTAACTTGGCTGAACGCTCAAGACTGCGTTGCAAATACATATCGAACTGACGGCGGTTTGCCAGACCGGTGAGGCCATCAAGTAAAGCCAGTGATTGTAAGGTGCGATTCATCATGGTGAGTTGATCACGTACGGCCGTCAGCTCGAGCTGATTTTTCAGGTTGAGACGGATGTGATGTAATACAATAAAGCCCAGTAAAAACAGTAAACTGAGCAGAATCAAACTTAGCGTGCCAAAAATCAGCGCATCGCTAAACCACAATTTTTGGACCTGTTGTTTATCATAGCCGGCAACCACCACCAGTGGATAGCGCTTCAGGCTGGCGTAACCGAAGATGCGTTCCCGACCATCGAACGTGGCGCGATAAAGAGCCGCGCCGCTGGGTGCGGTTTTTAACAGGCGGTTAAATAACGGGCTGGATAACGCACTTTTATTGATTAATGCATCATTGAAAGGGCGCGTATAAAGAATATTACCATTTGTTTTCATCAACCCGAGAACATCATGCTCGCCAAGATTATAATAATCGTAAACCTGGCGGAAAAAATCGATACGTATGGTCGCCAGCACAACACCGCGAAAACTGCCGTCAATATTATTAAGTCGCATGGAGATCGGGATAATCAGATCACCGGTAGAACGGCTATGGATAACCTCCCCGATGTGCACTTTATTGCTGTTATCTTGCTGATGAAATTTAAAGTATTCGCGATCAGCATTATTGGCATGCGTGGGGATTTTTTCCACGGAAGTGACGACCCAACGACCTTGCGCATCATAAATAAAGATCCCATCCAACTGGGGTAATGCCGCTTTACGTCGCTGTAATAGTTGTGTGAGATAAATACTCTGATGCTGGAAACCGACAAGATTGATGCGATCACGTAAATCCTGCAGTGTTAGCTCTGTTTGCAGAAAGGTATCTTCAGCCTGGCGTGACAATGAAATGGAGAGGTTATGTGCACTCTCTTTCATGGTGGTGAGCATCCGCTGATACGAGTTCCACAGCGTCCAGCCATTGATGCCGACAACCGCTCCACTGATAACAAAAAGAAATATCAGCATCATCTGGCGTAACATGGATTTGGATACGCCGTTAATAACGCCTTGTTCTTCACTCATTGCTTGCACTGCCTAAAATGATCAACGTTCGCTGCCTGCATGATTCATGTTTGATGTTAAAAAAAGCGTTGATATACGCGTCATACTTAGCATTGTCTGTATGGGTTCCTCCGCATCACTGCTTTGTGTATGTGCATCAAGAATCCCGTACACGGTGCCTACTGGCAAGGTGAATTATTTAAGGTATAAGCGTGGCAGGGCTAAACATAATGTACCTGGTTACGTTCGTCAGAAAGTGGCGCTAACCCTCTCAGTCATGATGCCGCTCATTGGGGGCGGCATGACCGCAGACTTCACAGTGCGGGTCTTTGACGGTGTTCACTGTACGAAATTGCAGGGTCATCGCATCATATATTAGCAGTTTGCCGGCCACCGGCGCGCCATAATACGTCAGTAGTCTAATGGATTCCATCGCTTGCAGTGAGCCGATTACGCCCACCAGCGGTGCCATGACGCCGCTTTCCACGCAGGTTAATCCGTCATCAGAAAACAGGCGGCTGATACAGCGATAACAAGGCGTATTATCCTGCCAGTTGAAGACGCTAATATGCCCTTCCATTCGAATTGCCGCCCCGGAAATTAACGGTACTTTACGTGCAAAACAAAGACGGTTCAATTGTTCCCGGGTTTGTACGTTATCGCAGCAATCCAGTACCAGGTCATGGTGGGCGATGGTGCTATCCAGTGCGGCATCATTCAGCCGTGCATTGATCACCTCAAGAGTGATCAGCGGGTTGATCGCGGTGAGACGTTGCTGCGCGGAAACCACCTTCGGCAAGCCAATCTGTACATCAGTATGCAAAATCTGACGTTGCAGATTAGAGAGCGAAACCGTATCGAAATCAAGCAAGGTTAGCTTACCAATACCGGCGGAGGCCAGATACTGGCTGGCCGAGCAACCCAATCCGCCGAGACCGACAATTAACACGCGTGATGCTTTTAGTTTTTCCTGACCGTCAAAATCAAAGCCACGCAACATAATTTGGCGGTTATAGCGAAGGGTTTCACTGTGGGTCAGATCTGGCCGCATACTAGCCTCCCAGTAATGCGTTGAAAGGCTCGATTTCCACCCATTCACCGACTTCTACCGTACCGCGTTCACGCTCCAGAACGATAAAACAATTGGCGAGACTGAAGGAGCTAAATACATGCGAACCTTGATGTCCGGTGCTATGTACTTCAAGCTCGCCCTCGGCATTGCGGTTGACAATGCCGCGCTGGAAATCGAGGCGTCCGGGGGTTTTTCGCAATCGTTGCACCGTGCGTGCACGTTGCCGCATGGGCAGACAATCAGTTTTCTGACCGGTAAGTTTGGCCAGCAACGGTTGGACTAATTGATAAAAGGTAACGACCGCTGAAACCGGATTGCCCGGTAAACCGCAGAACCAGCTGTGTTGCAGGCGCCCGAAAGCAAACGGCTTGCCTGGTTTAATGGCTAATTTCCAGAAGGTGATATTTCCCTGTTCTTCCAATTGGGTTTTGGTGTAATCGGCTTCGCCAACCGAAACGCCGCCGCTGCTAATGACCACATCGGCCGTACTATCGGCCGCGGTGAACGCGGCGCGTAAAGCCTGGGGATCATCACGAATTATCCCCAGATCAATAACCTCGCAACCCAGTTTGTCCAGCATCAGGTGCACAGCAAAGCGATTGGTATCATAGATTTGTCCGGCGGACAGTGGCTGACCAACAGATTGCAGTTCATCTCCGGTGGAGAATATAGCGACGCGCAATTTACGTAATACCGTGATATGACTAATACCGAGCGAAGCCAGTAACGGTAATTCGGCCACCCCGAGTTTTACTCCGGCTGAGAGCACGCAGGCACCTTGCTGGATATCTTCACCCGCCAGACGGATATTTTGTCCGGCTTTGACGGCGGCAGTCGGGCGAATACCGTGGTCCCCTGATTCGGTCTGTTCTTGCATGATCACCGCATCGGCGCCTGCAGGCACCGGGGCACCGGTCATAATGCGCACACAACTGCCTGGCGGCCATTGGCCAGTAAAAGGCGCGCCGGCAAAGGCTTTGCCGGCGATGGGCAATGCAGTTCCCTGGGCGAGGTCTGCCAGCCGTACGGCATAGCCATCCATTGCTGAGTTGGTAAAAGGAGGAACCGCAATGGGCGATGTCACCTCTTCAGCGGTGATGCGGCCAGCGGCGGCAGTGATGGCGATGGTTTCTACATCACGCACCGGCGAGATATCCGCCAGCATTTTGCGTTGCGCCTCGTCGAGGGAGATCAATCCCGCGGTAAAGCATTCCATAAGGACTCCGGCCAGTAAGTGAGCTGATAACGACTATTATGACGCGAAAAAGCAGGCAGGTCATCCCGACATGTGCCTTCGGTTATGACTTACAATCTAATGTTATTATCGCTAGCCGAACATTCCGCTTTACATCCTTTTGCTGGCTACCTATAGTCGAAAATTGCTAAAAGTTTAACGATGGCAACCTAACTCAGTGTTTTTCATGCTGATTTGCTGTACGGAGTTGAAGTATGAACAGAGCGGTGATCGCGATTCATGGCGGCGCGGGGGCTATTGCACGTGCCGCCATGAGCAAAGAGAAAGAACAGTGCTACGTTCAGGCGCTGGCGGCTGTTGTGGCCAGCGGCCAGACGATACTGTCTGCGGGCGGCAGCGCGCTGGATGCGGTCACCGAGGCGGTGCGTCTTTTGGAAGAGTGCCCTTTATTTAATGCGGGTAAAGGGTCGGTATTTACCCATCAGGGCACTCACGAACTGGATGCCTGCGTGATGGACGGCCATACGTTGGATACCGGGGCGGTTGCTGGGGTTTCTCATATCAGGAACCCGATTCTGGCGGCGCGCGCGGTGCTGAAACACAGCCCACATGTGTTATTAATTGGCGAAGGAGCGGAGCGTTTCGCTGTTTCACGAGGGTTTGAACCGGTGGCTAACAATTTTTTCTCCACCGACGAACGTTGGGCGCAATTACAACGCGCACTAGGCAACCAACAAATCCTATTAGATCATGATAGTGGCGGGCAACATGCCGATGGTGCTCCGCTTGATGCCGATCGTAAATTTGGCACGGTGGGCGCTGTCGCCTGTGATCTGCATGGCAACCTCGCTGCAGCGACATCCACCGGAGGCATGACCAATAAATACGTCGGACGCGTGGGCGATTCGCCGTTACCCGGCGCCGGATGTTATGCCAATAATGCCAGCGTCGCGGTCTCCTGCACCGGGACCGGCGAAGTGTTTATCCGTCTGCTGGCAGCTTACGACATTGCAGCATTGATGACCTATGCCGGGTTATCGCTGCAACAGGCCAGCGAGCGGGTCGTGATGGAAAAAGTCACCGCGCTGGGCGGGAGCGGCGGAGTGGTGGCGGTTGATCGGGCAGGGAATATTGCGTTGCCGTTTAACAGTGAAGGCATGTACCGCGGTTACGGCTATGTTGGCGATGACGCGGTGGTCGCTATTTACCGTGAAGCCTGAGAGGAACGCATGAAGCAACCGGATGCCGAATTACAGCACGCGGATGATCAAGTCCTGGCAGTACGTAATCTTAGTGTCAGTTTTAGCCATGAAGGGAAGACCACGCATGCCGTACGCCATTTATCACTGGAGGTAAAGCGGGGTGAAACGCTGGCGATTGTCGGTGAGTCTGGTTCGGGTAAATCGGTAACATCGCTGGCGCTAATGCGTTTGATTGAGCAGGCGGGCGGCACTCTGGAGCAAGGTGCCATGTGGCTACGGCGCCGCAATGGTCAACGGATTGATTTGTCACAAGCCAGTCAATCCCAGATGCGTACCATCCGTGGTGCGGATATGGCCATGATCTTCCAGGAGCCGATGACCTCGTTAAACCCGGTATTTTCGGTGGGAGAGCAGATCGCCGAATCTATTCGATTACACCAGGGGAAGAATCATCAGCAGGCGTTGCAGGAAGCGCGACATATGCTGGATCTGGTCCGCATTCCAGAGGCGAAAAATGTGCTGACGCGTTATCCGCATCAGTTATCGGGCGGAATGCGCCAGCGGGTGATGATTGCGATGGCGCTTTCCTGCAAACCCGCATTGTTGATTGCCGACGAACCAACGACGGCATTAGACGTCACGATTCAGGCGCAAATTTTGCAACTGATTCGCGTATTACAAAAAGAGATGGACATGGGGGTGATTTTTATTACCCATGACATGGGTGTGGTGGCGGAAATGGCCGATCGTGTTCAGGTGATGTACCGCGGTGAGGGGATCGAAAGCGCGGACGTCAACACGATTTTTAGCCAGCCGCGACAGCCGTATACGCGTGCTTTGCTGGCTGCGGTACCTAAACTGGGATCGATGCATGGCCACCTTTGGCCGGCGAAATTTCCGTTGTTAACGGCAGAGCACGGCACACGCGAGGTTGATGTCAATGATCAGTCGCAAAATACCGTGCGACTGGATGTTCCACCAGTATTGCAGGTACGTGATTTGGTCACGCGCTTTGATATTCGTGGCGGAATATTTAATCGGGTAACACGGCAGGTGCATGCTGTTGAGAAAGTCAGTTTTGATCTGCGATCCGGTGAAACGCTGGCGCTGGTGGGGGAATCGGGGTGTGGTAAATCGACCACCGGGCGTTCGTTACTGCGTCTGGTCGCCAGCCAGGGCGGAAGTATTACCTTTAACGGTCAGCGAATTGATCAACTGAAAAACAGCGAACTGTCGCATCTGCGACGGAATATTCAGTTTATCTTTCAGGATCCCTATGCCTCACTGGATCCACGTTTGACGGTAGGGTACTCCATTATGGAGCCGTTGCTGATCCACGGCGTGATGAAAGGCCGTGAGGCAGAAGCGCGGGTTGCCTGGCTACTGGAAAAGGTTGGACTGTTGCCGGAACATGCTCAGCGTTATGCGCATGAGTTTTCCGGCGGACAACGGCAACGTATTTGTATTGCACGTGCCCTTGCGCTTAATCCACAGGTGGTGATTGCCGATGAATCGGTTTCCGCGCTGGATGTCTCAATTCAGGCGCAAATCATTAATCTGATGCTGGATTTGCAGCGTGAGTTTGGCATTGCATTCCTGTTTATTTCTCATGATATGGCGGTGGTTGAGCGTATCAGCCACCGTGTTGCGGTGATGTATCTGGGACAAATCGTTGAGATTGGTCCGCGACAGGCGGTGTTTGAGCACCCGCAACATCCTTATACACGCAAGTTGATGTCAGCGGTGCCGGTGGCCGATCCACACCATCGTCGACGGGAACGGGCATTGCTGGTGGATGAAATTCCCAGCCCGGTGCATGCGTTGGGCGATGAACCCGACGTGCCGCCGTTGATTGAAGTGGGCGCCGGGCACTTTGTGGCGCGTCACGCCATCAGCGGTGGATGAGCCGCCAGGTTAAATATAACAATCACTGGGACTACAGGAGATGAAAACGACATGACGATTCAACAGACACGTAAATGGCTATTAGCCGCCGGGTTACTGAGCAGCGTTGTCGCGGTACCGGCTTGGGCGGCAAAAGATGCGGTGATTGCTGTCGCATCCAATTTCACTACCCTGGATCCGTACAATGCCAACGATACGTTATCGCAGGCGGTGGCAAAATCGTTCTATCAGGGATTGTTCGGTTTTGATAAGGACATGAAGCTGACCAATGTGTTGGCGGAAAGCTATCAGGTGAGCACGGATGGATTAACTTATACCCTCAAACTGCGCCCGGGTGTGCAGTTCCAGGACGGCACGGATTTTAATGCAGCGGCGGTTAAAGTTAACCTTGATCGCGCCAGCGACCCGGAAAATCATCTCAAACGCTACAACCTGTTTAAAAACATTGCCGCCACGGAAGCGATTGATCCGACCACGGTGAAAATTACCCTGAAACAACCGTTCTCGGCTTTTATTAATATCTTGGCGCATCCGGCTGCGGCTATGATTTCACCCGCTGCGCTGAAAAAATATGGCAAAGATATCGGTTTTCACCCGGTTGGCACCGGACCTTACGAATTTGTCGTCTGGAATCAAACGGATTTTGTCAAAGTGAAAAAATGGCCGGGATACTGGAAAAAAGGTTATCCAAAGCTGGACAGCATTACCTGGCGGCCGGTGGTGGATAACAATACCCGGGCGGCAATGCTGCAAACCGGCGAGGCAACATTTGCTTTCCCAATTCCTTATGAGCAAGCCAGTTTGTTGGAGAATAATAGCAAGTTGGACTTGGTTACTTCGCCGTCCATCATGCAACGTTACATCAGCTTTAATGTGACGCAGAAACCCTTCGACAATCCGAAAGTTCGTGAAGCGATCAATGATGCTATCAACCGCGAGGCGCTGGTGAAGGTGGCGTTTTCGGGTTACGCGACGCCGGCCACCGGGATAGTCCCTCCGTCGATTGATTTCGCCCAACACTATCCAGCGATTCAATATAATCCGGCAAAAGCGCGTGAATTACTGAAAGAAGCCGGTTTCCCTGACGGCTTTAGTACCACGCTGTGGTCTTCTCATAATCACAGTACCGCCCAGAAAGTCTTACAGTTCACCCAGCAGCAACTGGCGCAGGTAGGCATAAAAGTTCAGGTTAGAGCCATGGATGCCGGTCAGCGCGCGGCGGAAGTGGAAAGCAAAGGACAGAAAGAGAGTGGCGTACGCATGTTTTACACCGGCTGGAGCGCCTCAACAGGCGAAGCAGACTGGGCGTTGACGCCGTTATTCGCAACGTCATCCTGGCCGCCTGCCATCTTTAACACCGCGTTCTACAGCAATCCGCAAGTGGATAGTGCGCTGGTCAACGCGTTAAAAACCACCGATCGGGCGCAGAAAGCACAACAATATAAACTGGTGCAGGATACGATTTGGAAAGATCAACCCTGGGTTCCGCTGGTGGTGGAAAAACTGATTTCGGCAAAAAATAAATCGTTAACCGGTTTTTACGTCATGCCGGATACTGCTTTCAGTTTTGACGATGCCGATTTGAAGTAGTGTCGCCGACACCCGCTTTGGCGGGCGGGTGGGGTAACGTGCAGGAAAACCAATGTTCAATTACGTGCTTAAACGTTTACTGGGACTGATCCCCACACTGTTGATTGTCGCGGTGCTGGTGTTCCTGTTTGTTCATCTGCTGCCGGGCGACCCGGCGCGTTTGTTGGCCGGACCGGAAGCGGATGCCGCCGTAGTGGCGTTGGTGCGCCAGGAACTGGGGTTAGATCAACCCTTGCCGCAGCAATTCTGGCACTTCATGTTGAATGCGCTCCATGGCGATTTTGGCAATTCGATGGTGTCCCGGCGCCCGGTTACCACCGAGATTGCCGCCCGTTTCACTGCTACATTATGGCTGACATTGACCAGCATGGTCTGGGCGGTGATCGTCGGCATGGCGATCGGGATTATTTCCGCGATTTGGCGCAACCGCTGGCCTGATCGCCTGGGCATGACGCTGGCGGTATCGGGGATCTCTTTCCCGGCATTTGCTCTCGGTATGTTGCTGATGCAAATTTTTTCGGTGAAATTAGGCTGGCTACCGACGGTGGGGGCCGAGGGCTGGAAACACTATATTTTACCGTCCATTACGTTGGGGGCGGGGGTTGCGGCAGTGATGGCGCGTTTTACCCGCGCTTCTTTTGTTGACGTGTTGCAAGAAGATTATATTCGTACCGCGCGCGCAAAAGGGGTGCGTGAAACACTGGTGGTGGTGAAACACGGCTTACGTAATGCGATGATCCCCGTGGTGACGATGATGGGGCTGCAATTCGGTTTTCTCCTCGGCGGTTCCATTGTGGTGGAAGTGGTATTTAACTGGCCGGGGTTGGGGCGGTTATTGGTGGATTCAGTAGAAATGCGTGACTACCCGGTGATTCAGGCCGAGGTACTATTGTTTTCGCTGGAATTTATTTTGATCAACCTGATTGTCGATATGCTTTATGCCGCGATCAACCCTGCAATTCGCTACAGGTAAGGAACCGCGATGAAGAACTGGCGACGAGAAGCCGCATTAGACGCTATGCCGCTGCTCAACGAGAACCATGTCCGTACGCCGTGGCAGGAATTCTGGCGTCGTTTTCGTCGTCAGCGTGTGGCGATGATTGCCGGTCTGTTTGTCTTGCTGCTGATTGTAGTGGCGGTGATTGCACCGTGGATTGTTCCCTTTGATGCGGAAAATTATTTTGATTATGACCGCCTGAATGATGGGCCATCGGCCATGCACTGGCTGGGCGTGGATTCGTTGGGGCGTGACATATTCAGCCGGGTACTGGTCGGTACGCGTATTTCATTGGTTGCCGGATTTTTTTCCGTGGCCATCGGCACGATAATCGGTACGGTGCTTGGGTTGATGGCCGGTTATTATGAAGGTTGGTGGGATCGCATTATTATGCGGATCTGCGACGTGTTATTCGCCTTTCCGGGGATCTTGCTGGCGATTGCGGTCGTCGCCATTATGGGCAGCGGCATGGCGAATGTGATTGTTGCGGTAGCCATTTTCAGTATTCCGGCGTTTGCCCGGCTGGTGCGCGGTAATACCCTGGTACTGAAACAGCAAACATATATTGAGTCGGCGCGCAGTATTGGCGCGTCAGATTTCACCCTTCTTTTACGCCACATTTTGCCCGGCACGGTGTCATCGATTGTGGTCTATTTTACCATGCGCATCGGTACCTCCATTATCACCGCCGCCAGTTTATCGTTTCTTGGGCTGGGCGCACAGCCTCCGATGCCGGAGTGGGGTGCGATGCTGAATGAAGCGCGCGCAGATATGGTGATGTCGCCGCATGTGGCGATTTTCCCCAGTCTGGCCATATTTCTTACCGTACTGACCTTTAACCTGTTAGGAGACGGACTGCGTGATGCGCTGGACCCTAAATTGAAGAGTTGATTGTCGCCGGGCGGTGCGCACGCACCCTGTTCAGTGAAGGGCATTTCGCCACGCGACCTTCGGCACTGTCAGGCGGGGATATTTTTATCTGTCAGTAGCGGATGTTGAGTACATCTCCAGACGTAATGTCAATCGGTTTCGCCGCCAGCACCATGAAATAGCCCGTTATGTCTTTCTCTTGTCGGCGGCTGTTTAAGATTTATCCGCTAAGGGCGTTAGTCTGCTATCTGACTGATAATTATTTTCTCTACACTCTGGCAATCCATTCCCAAGCCGTTTGCTCTTGCGTATAGTAACAACGTTTAAATACATTACCGGGATGTAGGGTGAGTACAACGCTGTTTCGATGGCCGGTACGCGTCTATTACGAAGACACCGATGCCGGTGGCGTGGTTTACCATGCCAGCTATATCGCTTTTTATGAACGGGCACGTACTGAGATGTTGCGCCAGCATTGTCTCTGTCAACGGGGGCTGCTGGAAAAGCAGGTCGCTTTTGTTGTGCGTCGAATCACGGTTGATTACCTCGCGGCAGCACGTCTCGACGATTTGCTGGAAATTCAGAGCGAAGTGACTGCAATGAGCAGAGTAACCATGACATTCGCACAACGTATCGTGAATGCGGAAGGTAGCGTGCTCAATGAAGCAGAAGTTCTTATTGCCTGCATCAATCCACATCTGATGAAGCCGATTGCGCTTCCCAAGTCTATTGTCGCGGAGTTCAAGCAGTGACTGACATGAACATTCTTGATTTGTTTCTGAAGGCAAGCCTTCTGGTTAAACTTATCATGGTAGTTTTGATCGGATTTTCTATTGCATCATGGGCAATCATCATCCAGCGAACCCGCATTTTGAATGCCGCCGGGCATGAGGCCGAGGCGTTTGAGGATAAATTCTGGTCTGGTATTGACCTGTCGAGTCTTTATCAGGAAAGTCAGGCACGTCGCGATGAGCTTGGTGGTTCCGAGCAAATTTTCTATGCCGGATTCAAAGAGTTTGCCCGGTTGCATCGGGCGAATAATCATGCGCCTGAAGCTGTGGTGGAAGGTGCCATCCGTGCGATGCGTATTTCAATGAATCGTGAACTTGAAATGCTGGAAACGCATATCCCATTCCTTGGTACCGTCGGTTCCATTAGTCCGTATATCGGACTGTTTGGTACGGTATGGGGCATTATGCATGCCTTTATTGGTTTAGGTGCGGTTAAGCAGGCGACGTTACAGATGGTGGCACCAGGGATTGCGGAAGCGCTGATTGCTACTGCAATGGGGCTGTTCGCGGCAATTCCGGCGGTAATGGCTTATAACCGGCTTAATTTGCGAGTGAACAAGCTGGACCAGAACTACGATAATTTCATGGAAGAGTTCACGGCTATCCTGCATCGTCAGGCGTTCTCCAGCGAGAATAGCAAGTAAGCGGAGGTGACGCATGGCCAGAACACACGGTCGCAATCGTCGCGATCTCAAATCGGAAATTAATATTGTCCCGCTGTTGGATGTGTTGTTGGTGCTGCTGCTGATCTTTATGGCAACCGCGCCGATTATTACGCAAAGTGTGGAAGTGGATCTGCCGGATGCCACCGATTCAAAAACGGTTTCCAGCGACGATAATCCACCGGTGATCATCGAAGTGGCTGGTGTCGGTCAATACAGCCTGGTGGTGGATCATGATCGCATGGATCAACTGCCTGCTGAGCAAGTGGTTGCTGAAGCCCAGCGTCGTCTGGAAGCCAATCCGAAAACGGTCTTTCTGATTGGTGGCGCAAAAGACGTGCCTTACGATGAAATCATCAAAGCGCTGAACTTACTGCATCAGGCAGGGGTTAAATCAGTAGGTTTGATGACGCAGCCGATTTAATTCATTCCAACCGTTTTGGGAACCAAGAGTGTCGAAGGCAACTGAGCAGAATGATAAGTTAAAACGTGCCATTATCGTCTCAGTGGTTTTGCATGTCATTTTGATTGCACTGCTGATTTGGAGCTCGTTTAACGAAAATATCGACGCCAGCGGTGGCGGTGGCGGCGGTGGCGGTGATATTGATGCCGTCATGGTTGATTCCGGCGCGGTGGTGGAACAATACAATCGCCAGCAAAATCAGCAAAGTGACAGCAAACGGGCAGAAGAACAACGTAAGAAACAGGCTCAACAACAAGCGGAAGAATTGCAGCAGAAGCAGGCAACGGAGCAACAGCGGCTGAAAGCGCTGGAGAAAGAACGCTTGCAGGCGCAAGAGGACGCTAAACAGCAACAAAAAGAGCAAGCTGCACAGCAGAAGCAGGCTGAGGCGGCAGCGAAACAAGCACAGGAACAACAAAAACAAGCTGAGGCGGAGGCCGCACAAGCAAAAGCAGACGCTAAAGCAGCCACAGACGCGAAGAAGAGCGCGGAAAACGAAGCGAAGAAAGCCGCCGCGGAAGTAAAGAAAAAAGCAGAAGAACAGGCAAAGGCTGCGGCGGCTGATGCTGCTAAACAAAAAGCTACAGAGCAGGCGAAAGCCAAAGCGGTGGCGGAGGCGAAAGCCAAAGCGGCGCAGGAGGCGAAAGCAGAACAAGAAAAAGCGGCTCAGGAAGCGAAAGAGCAGGCGGTTGCTGAGGCGAAAGCCGATGCCGCCGCGAAAGCGAAAGCCGATGCCGCCGCGAAAGCGAAAGCCGATGCCGCCGCGAAAGCGAAAGCTGATGCCGCCGCGAAAGCGGCAGCGGATGCGAGAAAGAAAGCATCTGCGGATGCGGCAAAAAATAAAAACGATGTCGACGATTTACTTGGCGGATTGACATCGGGTAAAAATGCGGCAAAAGCAGGTCAGTCTGGCGGCGCATCAAAAAGCGGCCAGTCAGGCGGTGCGGCGGGACAGGGTAACCAGAAGAAATCTGGCGCGTCAGGCGCTGCGATTGATAGCTATCTTGGGCAAGTTAAAGGCGCTATCGAAAGTAAATTTTATGATTCAGACACTTTTCAGGGTAAAACGTGTGATGTTCGCATTAAACTGGCGCCCGATGGTCTGTTGATATCGGCGACACAGGCAGGCGGCGATCCGGCATTATGTCAGGCGGCAATCAATGCGGCACGGATGGCCAGAATACCGAAACCCCCCAGCCAGGATATTTATCAGGCAGTGAAAGACGCGACACTGGAATTCAAGCCTTAAGAATCCAGTAATACACGGCATGTTGAACTATGGTTGACGTGCTGTACTCTATAGCTTTGATCGATGATTGTTGCAAAACTGCTAATTATCAGAACAAGAAACACGTTTCAGGGTTCAGATAAGGGAGAAAAAATGAAGCAGGCATTTCGTGTAGCGTTAAGTTTTTTGCTTTTGTGGGCAGCAGTGCTGCATGCCGACGTTCGTATTGAAATTACGCAAGGGGTAAACACCGCTCGTCCCATTGGCGTGGTTCCCTTTAAGTGGGAAGGGCCAGGAGCTGCGCCGGAGGATATTGGTGGTATCATTGCCGCTGATTTACGTAACAGCGGTAAATTTAATCCGCTTGATCGTGCCCGTTTGCCACAACAGCCCGCAACAGCCGCTGAAGTGCAACCTGCCGCCTGGACTGCGTTGGGTATTGATGCGGTCGTTGTTGGACAAATACAGCCGGGTGCCGATGGCAGCTATCAGATTTCTTATCAACTGGTTGATACTTCGGGGTCACCAGGCACTGTTCTGGCGCAGAACCAGTATAAAGTGACTAAGCAATGGTTGCGCTATGCGGCACATACGGCCAGTGATGAGTCATTCGAGAAGTTAACCGGTATTAAAGGCGCCTTCCGGACACGCATTGCTTATGTAGTGCAAACCAATGGTGGCCAGTACCCGTATGAGCTGCGTGTATCGGATTACGATGGTTATAACCAGTTTGTCGTCCACCGTTCGCCACAGCCGCTGATGTCGCCAGCCTTGTCGGCAGATGGCAGCAAACTGGCCTATGTGACCTTTGAAAGCGGGCGTTCAGCGCTGGTTATCCAGACACTGGCAAATGGCGCGATTAAACAAGTGGCGTCATTCCCACGGCATAACGGTGCGCCGGCGTTCTCCCCGGACGGCAGTAAACTGGCGTTTGCGCTGTCTAAAACGGGCAGTTTGAATATCTATGTTATGGATTTGGGCTCAGGACAGATTCGTCAGGTGACGGATGGCCGCTATAACAGTACTGAACCGACCTGGCTCCCTGACAGCCAAAGTCTGACATATACCTCAGACCAGGCGGGTCGGCCACAAATTTATAAAGTCAGTGCCGGTGGCGGTACGCCACAACGCATTACCTGGGAAGGTTCACAGAACCAGGATGCTGACGTGAGCACTGATGGTAAATCTATGGTGATGGTTAGCACCAATGGTGGTGCGCAACATATCTCCAGACAAGATCTGGTAACGGGAGCCGTTCAACAATTAACGGACACGTTCCTGGATGAGACGCCAAGTCTCGCACCTAACGGCACTATGGTAATCTATAGCTCGACTCAGGGGATGGGTTCCGTGTTGCAGTTGGTTTCGACCGATGGGCGTTTCAAAGCGCGTCTTCCGGCAACTGATGGACAGGTAAAATTTCCTGCCTGGTCGCCGTATCTGTGATGCATGCGTAAATTATGTATGGCAAACAAATTACAGGACTTAGAAATGCAACTGAACAAAGTGCTGAAAGGCTTAATGCTGGCACTGCCAGTGATCGCTGTGGCTGCATGTAGCTCACACAAAAACGACAATAATGACCAGACCAACGGGACGACTACTGACGGCGCCTATGGCAATGGCGCTAACGGTGGGAATATGTCTTCTGAAGAGCAGGCTCGCCTGCAAATGCAAGAACTGCAGAAGAACAATATTGTTTACTTTGACCTGGACAAGTATGACATTCGCTCTGACTTTGCTCAGATGCTGGATGCGCATGCGACTTTCCTGCGCAGCAATCCGTCTTACAAAGTGACTGTAGAAGGCCATGCGGATGAACGCGGTACGCCGGAATATAACATCGCTTTGGGTGAACGTCGTGCAAATGCAGTGAAAATGTACCTGCAAGGTAAAGGGGTTTCTGCTGATCAAATCTCTATCGTTTCTTACGGTAAAGAGAAGCCAGCAGTTCTGGGCCACGACGAATCGGCTTATGCCAAAAACCGTCGTGCTGTACTGGTATACTAAGAGAATCACATGATTAGTAGCTTCAGGCCTCACTGGTTGAGTCTGTCGTTACTGATTGGCGTGGCGGCCCCCTGGGCCGCTCATGCCCAGGCATCAATCAGTAATGTCGGCTCCGGCTCGGTAGAAGACCGTGTCACTTCACTTGAGCGTATTTCCAATGCTCAGGCGCAACTCCTGCAACAACTTCAGCAACAGCTTAGCGATACACAAACCGATATTGATTCCCTGCGCGGTCAGATTCAGGAGAATACCTATCAGCTAAACCAGGTTGTTGAGCGGCAGAAACAGATTTATCAGCAGATGGATAGCATAAGCAGCAAAGGTGGCGCTCAGGATGCAGCCAGCAGCAATGATGCTGCCAACGCGGGCGCAACCGCGGGAGCCGTCGCTGCGGGAAGTGATGACAATGCGAGTGCTGCTTCCGCCGCACCGGTGCAAAGCGGCGACGCCAACACCGATTATAATGCCGCGGTCGCACTGGTACTGGAAAGAAAACAGTACGATCAGGCAATTTCGGCGTTTCAGGCTTTTGTTAAAAAATATCCGGATTCCACCTACCAACCAAATGCTAATTACTGGCTTGGGCAGTTGAATTACAACAAAGGCAAGAAAGATGATGCTGCTTACTATTTTGCGACAGTAGTAAAAAATTACCCGAAATCACCGAAAAGCGCAGATGCCTTGTATAAGGTTGGAGTCATTATGCAAGACAAAGGGGACAATGCGAAGGCTAAGGCAGTCTATCAGCAAGTGGTCCGGCAGTACCCGAATACGGGTGCGGCAAAGCAGGCACAAAAACGCGCGGCAACCTTGTAATTTATGTTATATGACCGGATTTCGTTTGATTTCTGGTCTTACCGCATGAAAGGTGAGCAGTTAAACCCGTGGGCAGAAAATAGTGGTTGCGTCGGGACCTCAAATCAGTAATATATGCCGCCGTTGACAAGGTATATGGCAAAAGGTTCTGTCACCCCAAAATGGGTCGTTAGCTCAGTTGGTAGAGCAGTTGACTTTTAATCAATTGGTCGCAGGTTCGAATCCCGCACGACCCACCATTTTCACGTTTATTTTGACGATGAAAACAGAAGCAGAACCGTATTTGTTGTACTGAATGAAAGTATCCCGTATTTCGGGTCGTTAGCTCAGTTGGTAGAGCAGTTGACTTTTAATCAATTGGTCGCAGGTTCGAATCCCGCACGACCCACCAGTTTTAAATTAAAGCGCCTCAGGGCGCTTTAATTGTTTCTACCACGGCACTTATTCGTGTGGGGTTCGGACCTGCGGCGATAAAGATGACGAACTGTTCGATGGACAGGGACTGGCGCTGTTCATCAGAACCAACGGTAAAAAAATCTGGTGCTTTGGTAATCCTCCCATTTTTAACGGAGGCCATAAGTTGTGTCACCAGTAAGGCTTCCGACGTGGATTCATTCACCAATTGACGCTAACCCATTCAGAATTAAACGAATAATGACGCAACGGCTTGCGATTTTTGTTGGCAGGACTATTCCTGTTATCGGATGGCTTATACTCGCGGTTGATGTGGCGCAGATTAGTTATGAGTCAATGGTGAGATATAACCGGATTGTCAGTAAAGAGGTGCATGTTTCGGCCCAATCCGATCAGTGATTACGGTTTTAACCGATCATCCATTTCGGTCTTAACCGATCACTGATTACGGTCTTATCCGATCAAAGCCGGCCAGTCGCCGAAATACGTGATCCTGAATCCGTAATTCGTGATCTTCAATCCGAAATCCCGCGTTTTCTGTCGATAAATCAATGGGTCAACTATCCTCACAGTTCCACCTTCCGTGAGGACCGGCCCATGCCGAAGCAGAGAACATCCGTGAGCAAAATTAAAGACGTTTTACGCCTCAAGTTTGATGGTCATCGGCCTAATCACAGCATCGCCGCGTGTCTGAACGTCGACTGTGGTACCATCTCCGAAATTGTCACCCGGTTTAAGGGCAGCGACCTGGTATGGCCCTTACCCGACGGTATGACCGATAGCCAGTTGGAAAGCCAGCTGTATGCCGGGCGCCAGCCCGCCGCACTCAAGCGGCCTGCTGA
>JAATFO010000123.1 GCA_015655145.1 Enterobacterales bacterium
CGGTCACGGCCTTTAGGGTTCTGCCCATGGCGGTAAACGTGAGCAGACTGACAACGGGGGCAATGAACGGTAACGCTGGCCATGAGAAAACCTCAAAAGCGGGAACTATACACCAACTTCAACTAATTGGATGCACTACCCCATCATTTATCTTGCTGAGCGTTCTGAGAGTTTCCCCGTTCAGCCCCATCACCGAATGAAATAAGCGCCATGAAATTTACATGCGGGTCTTTATGGCCACCATGCGCATCCGGTGTTCCTCTCCACTTTATTCCAAATGCACATAGCGCGAAACGATAAATGACCGCCAGTCATATCCACCATGATCATGGCTTATTTGATACGCTATCCCACTATGTGCCCTGGTTGAGGCCCTGAGTTTACCGATACCAGACTGTTCTTTTCATGCCGCCTGAACAGAAACACCCCCCTTTGCCTTTGCCGCCCTAAACAGACACAGCCCGATTTGGTCAATAATATACCCAGGTAAACACGACATCTGCCGGCATCTCTTCAGGTAGCATTCAATGGGGAACTATTGCCTTTAGCGCGTCTTTTAATGCTTCTTTATAGTGTTTACGGCAAACCGAAACATAACGCTCGTTACCGCCGATAACAACCTGCTCGCCATCACTAAACGGCGTTCCATTGCTATCAAGACGCAATACCATCCCCGCTTTCCGACCACAATGACAGATTGTCTTTAATTCAACCAACTTATCTGCCCAGGCCAACAAATAGTGACTTCCGCTAAACAATTCACCGCGAAAATCTGTGCGCAATCCATAACAGAGTACCGGAATATCCAGAAAATCCACCACATCAGAAAGTTCTTTAACTTGCTCTCTTGTAAGAAATTGACTTTCATCAACCAGCACACAATGTACCGCTTCTTTGTGATGTTCACTGGTTATATCATCTAATAGTAAAGTCTGCTTATTATACAGTTTTGCTGGAGATGAAAGGCCTATACGCGATGAAACTTTACCTGTACCAAAGCGGTTATCAATCTCTGCGCTATAGACCAGCGTACGCATTCCCCTCTCCTGGTAATTATAAGAAGACTGCAACAATGCGGTGGATTTACCCGCATTCATCACTGAGTAATAAAAATAAAGCTGAGCCATAGGCCAAACTCCGCTAATAGGGTTAGTCAGAAAAACGCCTAAAAATTGTATCACACTGACCTGCAATATTCGTTTCCGATGCGATCAACCCACCAACATCTCCGCGTTATTGTCGAGGGATTAAAATCAGATCGTGCTAAAATCATCGCAAACAAACGCACCATCGTGACACCTTTATTTCTACACAAACCCATTAGAACCGTCCTAATATCATTATGGACATCACACTTTAATAAGCATTTTTTAATTTATTACAAAATTAACTATTGCAGTTCCTATTTGTCGCCTCTATTATTATCAGGCAGGACATTTCTCCCACCCAATATATTTCGAGATTAGGATAATGAGCGAAGCACTGAAAATTCTGAACAACATACGTACGCTGCGGGCACAAGCCAGAGAATGCACACTGGAAACTCTGGAAGAGATGCTGGAAAAACTCGAAGTCGTCGTTCACGAACGTCGCGAAGAAGAAAGCCAGGCTCAGGCAGAAATTGAAGAACGTACGCGTAAACTGCAACAATATCGTGAAATGTTGATCGCTGATGGTATCGATCCGAATGAATTACTGCAGACGATGGCGACGACAAAAGCAACTGGCAAGGCCAAACGTGCAGCACGCCCGGCTAAATATAAATATATTGATGAAAATGGCGAATCCAAGACCTGGACTGGTCAGGGTCGTACTCCGGCTGTCATCAAGAAGTCAATTGAAGAAGAAGGTAAACAGCTGGACGATTTCCTGCTGTAATTCCTGCTCCGGGTGCTTCATTCTTAACCCATCTATTGATGTTTTATTTCTGGTTTTTTTGGATTTATTCACCAGTCTCAGTCAAAAAAGGAAGCCGTTGGCTTCCTTTTCTTTGTAGCCTTATACCATTCTTAACACTGCAGATCAGCCAGCACGACTTGCCCACTGGTCTGCCTCACGGAAATTATTGCGCCGATACGCCATAAAACGCCTTGTACCATTCAACAAAACGTTTAATGCCCTCGATGACCCCTGTCTGCGGCTTAAAACCGATAACATCATACAATGCTTTAGTATCTGCACTGGTTTCCAGTACATCACCCGGCTGCATCGGCAACATATTCTTTTTTGCCTTCCTGCCGAGGGCACTTTCCAGCGCCTCAATGTAAGCCATCAATGAAACGGGCTGGCTATTACCTATATTGTAAACGCGATATGGTGCAGAGCTTGTTGCCGGGGAACCCGTTTCAACTGTCCAGTTAGCATCCTTTTGCGGGATAACATCCTGCAGGCGGAATATAGCCTCCGTGATATCATCAATATAGGTGAAATCGCGCTGCATTTGCCCGTTGTTGTACACATCAATACTTTCATCGGCAAGAATGGCGCGGGTAAATTTGAACAACGCCATGTCAGGGCGTCCCCATGGACCATAAACGGTAAAAAAACGCAGTCCGGTGCTGGGAATACCATACAAATGTGAATAAGTGTGCGACATCAATTCATTTGCTTTTTTGGTTGCGGCATAAAGCGAAACAGGATGATCCACACTATCATCTGTTGAGAATGGCATTTTCCGATTCAAACCATAAACTGAACTGGATGAGGCATACAATAAATGTTCAATTTTATGATGACGGCACCCTTCTAAAATATTCAGATGTCCAATAAGGTTAGACTCAGCATAAACGTGCGGATTTTCGATTGAATAACGTACCCCAGCCTGAGCGCCTAAATGAATCACTCGCTGAAAGTCATGCTGTTCAAACAAGCGGCCAATGGCCAGCCGATCAGCCAAATCACACTGGATGAAGGTAAAATTGGGCGACTGAATTAAATTAAGGCGGGCAAGCTTGAGATTGACATCATAATAATCGTTCAGGTTATCGATACCGATAACCTGGTGACCGGCTGACAGCAAGCGCTGACTGAGATGAAAACCAATGAAGCCTGCTGCGCCGGTAACCAGATAGTTCATATTTTCCCCATTAATTATGCAATATTAATTGATGCTCCGCGGCCAATTGCATAATAAACAAAACCGCGTTTACTCACGCGTTCTGGATCATACAGGTTGCGTCCATCAAAGATCACGGGTTCTTTTAATGCACGTTTAATCGCGTCAAAATCCGGTGCGCGAAAACTCTGCCATTCAGTACAAATAACCAGTCCATCCGCCCCCTGCAACGCCGCTTCTTTGGTGCCCATGAGTTTGAGGTCACTCCGATGGCCATAAATACGTTGCGCTTCATCCATGGCTTCAGGATCGAACGCCTGTACCGTTGCCCCCGATGCCCACAGCGTCTCCATCAACACCCGGCTGGACGCTGCGCGCATATCATCGGTATTCGGTTTAAATGCCAGCCCCCAAAGAGCAAAGGTTTTACCTTGCAGATTTTCACCAAAATGACGCTTAATAAAGGTTGGCAGCTTGTTTTTTTGCTCATCATTAACGTCCTCCACCGCCTGCAATAACCGTGGATTGTAGCCAATGGACTCGGCGGTACGAATCAGGGCTTGTACATCTTTCGGGAAGCACGAACCGCCATAACCGCAACCGGGATAAATAAAGTGATAGCCAATACGGGGATCTGAACCAATACCTTGCCGTACTTTTTCAATATCCGCACCCAACCGTTCTGCAAGATTAGCGATTTCATTCATAAAGCTGATTTTGGTCGCCAGCATACAATTTGCGGCGTATTTGGTCAGTTCAGCACTGCGGATATCCATGAGGATCATCCGGTCATGATTACGATTAAACGGCTCGTACAGTTCTCGTAGCAACTCGACCACATCGTCGTTATCGGTACCAACCACAATACGTTCAGGGCGCATACAATCACTCACCGCTGCGCCCTCTTTCAGGAATTCCGGGTTCGACACCACGTCAAAGGTGAGTTTGACATCACGCTTCTGCAATACCTCTTGAATCACCCCACGCACCCGATCAGCGGTACCCACCGGAACGGTCGATTTATTCAGCACCACTTTATGCTCATTCATATACTGAGCAATGGTCCGGGCCACCGCAGTGACATATTTCAGATCGGCAGAACCGTCCTCATCTGGAGGTGTCCCGACAGCAATAAATTGCATTACGCCATGGCTGACACCTTCTTCAGCATCAGTGCTGAATTTCAGCCGTCCGGCATCATAATTCTGTTTAACTAACGGTGTCAGACCTGGTTCGTAAATAGGGACAATGCCCTTTTTCAGATTTTCGACTTTTGTGTCGTCAACATCGATACAAAGAACGTCATGTCCGACTTCGGCCAGTACTGCGGCCTGAACCAGTCCGACATAGCCGATACCAAAAACGGTGACTTTCATTGAGTTATCCCGCAATTAATAAATTATTTTTTGCCACAAATGGTGTTTTCCAGCCATGTGCTAAAATCACTACCCAGAGATGCGTGACGCACACCGTACTCAACGAAAGCCGTCATATAGCCCAGTTTGTTACCACAATCATGGCTCACGCCTTTTAAGTGATAGGCATCGACGGTCTCTTTTTCCATCAACATAGCAATAGAATCGGTCAGTTGCACTTCACCGCCAGCACCTGGAGGCGTTTTAGCCAGTAAAGGCCAAATATTGGCGGAAAGCACATAACGCCCCACAACAGCCAGGTTCGAAGGCGCTTCACTGGCTTTCGGTTTTTCCACCACACCAACCATCGGAGCGCTTTCGCCTGGATGCAGCTCTGCGCCCTGACAATCGACAACGCCGTACGCGGTAACATCAGCGACCGGCTCAACCATGATTTGACTATGACCCGTTTGATCGAAACGCTGTAACATCTCAGCAAGGTTGTCTTTCGTCGGGTCAGACTCATATTCATCGATGATGACGTCCGGCAGAATAACGGCAACCGGGCCATCCCCCACCAGCGGATGCGCGCACATCACTGCGTGTCCCAACCCTTTTGCAATACCCTGGCGAACTTGCATAATCGTCACATGAGGTGGGCAAATCGACTGAATTTCATCCAATAACTGGCGTTTAACCCTTTTTTCCAGCATCGCTTCCAGTTCAAAACTGGTATCAAAATGGTTTTCGATAGAGTTTTTAGATGAATGTGTTACCAGAACAATCTCATTAATCCCTGCAGCAATACATTCGTTAACAACATACTGAATTAACGGCTTATCAACCAGGGGCAGCATCTCTTTAGGTATCGCTTTGGTGGCAGGCAACATACGTGTTCCCAACCCTGCTACCGGGATTACCGCTTTTTTTACTTTGGATATATAGGCAGACATCAAAAAACCTCTCTCATAGGCCGTTCAAGTTACTACTTGATCTGTCGATTTCAAAACGCAATGAGTATATCAGTTTGGACGCACAGAAATTATCCTGAATAAACCTTTCTCCATGAAATTAAGACTATTACCCACCAGGAAATAGCTTACTCCGAGAGCGTCCACCGGGAACAGAAAAAGATGCCGCCATCATTCGGCCGTCAACATTAAGCGCAGCCGCCCGCCAGCCCCCCACACCTGGCATTGCCACGAATCACAACGTTGGCTTATTTGATTAAGATGTGTGCTGCCAAGCGTCCCCAGAGGAACACCATTGTTAAGCTGTATTTGATGTGTATTGATGTTCAGCGTTGCATTTAATCCTGCAGAAACAAGAATCAAATTTTTAAAACTTTGGTGATAATAACCGACCAATAATGGAAACTGTCCCTTCAGATTTGCCTGTCGCAATAGCAGATTCACCTGCTTGAGCAGGCGGTTCAATTCTGGCAAATGTTGCCCTTGTCCGGAGATCTGTTCCTGCAGCAATCCATTGAATAATGCCCGCAATAATAAGGCTGCAAGCACGCCATTATCACCTGCCCTGGTGACATCCAGGCAGTAAAAGGCTAACTCGTTATCAGAAAGAGCAGCGATATCCAATACCAACCCCGACTGTTCCGCCATCGTCAGTTGGCGATAATTTATTCTACAGTGCGCAATCACTTGTTGTACGGGGGGTTGCAATTGTTTCAGTAGTTTCGCCGCAGCGGAAGGGTCTCTGACCAACGCATCCCAGTCTTGAAATAGCCGTTCATCCGCATCTACTTTGGAGGTAAACAAGGAGGGATAAAGACACTCGTAAACCGCTTCACGCAGCCGTTCAAGGTCTTTAACCGGTTTTAATAAAACATCCTGCACGCCAAGGCGCAACACATGTGCGATATCCGCCATGTTTTCCGTCGCTGATACCACCAGAATGGGGACTTGATTACCCTGGGTGCGCAAATGCTCAACCAGTTTTATGCCATTCATCCGCGGCATTTCCAAATCACAAATAATCATATCTGGCGTACTATGCAACAACCAACTGATCGCCTCAAGACCATCACTCGCCAGATCAGTCGTGGCACCTAATGAATGCAAAAAATTTTCCAGCAGGGAACGGAAAACGGCCTCATCTTCAACAATCAGGATCTGTTTTCCGATTAATGGTTTTTCCATTGTTCCCCCTTGCACACCAGATAATTCAATAGTGGCTCAAAAAACGCACTTGTGCCTGTCAGAATTGACTGAAGTAACATGTGTGATTGGCCCAAAACGTTCATCTGTGGCGAACAAGCGGCAAAAGTTCATCCATTTTCTTTTCGACAGCCGCTTTCCCGGCGGCAATCGCCTCATCCGCACGATGAAAATCTAGCGTTGATATTTGTGGACAAGAGGGTTGAATGAGCACGTCGGGGGGATCGCCTGCCATGCGATTGCGCTTTAGTCGGTTTTCCAACACCTGAATCGAGGTTGACATGATTTCCATGGCGCCAGGTGTTTGGTTAGCAGGTCGCTGTACCATTTTCGTCAGTCGTAGACGCAATCGCGCACGCCAGGTGGTGACAGCATCTGGCTCAGCACCTTCCGGTGTTGCCGATAATAAATCTTGCTGCATGAGATGCGCGTCATGTTGTAAGTCTACCGCAATAACAATATCAGCCCCCAGTGCTCGCGTTAGTGAAATAGGTACCGGATTGACCACCGCGCCATCGACCAACCAGTAACCATTATAGCCAACGGGCGCCAGTAGCCCAGGCATACTGCAGGAAGCCCGCACAGCC
>JAATFO010000105.1 GCA_015655145.1 Enterobacterales bacterium
AATAAATCCGGTGACGTTCAGCCCGAGATTCTTTTCGCTTTGAATCGCTTTGTAAGCCTCGTGAGCATTTTTACCGGTACCAATAATAATGGCATCGCGTTGCCAGATACCCAGAACCGTTAATACACGCTTAGTCATCATGCGGGCACAAGGTACAAATATCAGCACCAACAGCCAGGTGAGGATCCACATATAACGGGAAAAATTCCACTCCGCGAAAGCCATTACCGCGATCTCAATAACGGCAAAAATGACCAGCGTGCGTAAAATTTCTTTCAGTTCAAACCAGAAGGTTTTGCGGTAGTAATAATGCCGCAAGCGCATGCAGAACCAGCCAACACAACAAAATGCCAGCGTCCAGTGTAATAAAACCAGGGCAGTAACATGTTGAGCGGGAATATAGTCATCAAACTCTTTGAGCATGAAGCTCAGTAATATTTTTGCGACATAAATCGACAGGGTGAAACTGACGAAATCAGAAAGAGCAAGAAACAGGCTTGAGTAAAAATTTCTGGTGAGAAATGTCATATTTCCCTCACAACAAGTATCAAAAAATAATTATTACCTGAGGACATCAGGTTAATAGGCTTATAATAATTGACTTCATTAACTGTCCCCTGACATGCTGACATATCAGAAAAATAATAAATAAGTCATTTTGTAGGTGCCTGACTGTTGCAGTCAGACACAACCTTTCATTAAGGCAACTGCGGCGTATCTCTGTCTGAAGTAATACCGTACAAGCCGTACTGTCTGCCCAGCATCTGGCCACCATCACGCGTCAGTGGTGTCCAGCTGACAGCTGGCGTGCTACGTGTCGGTTTGACAGTCAGTAAGTCCAGCGGTACAGAGATGTAGAAGCCTTTAGTAAAGGAGCCTTCACCGTATTCCTGTTTAGAGACATTCGTCAGCGTCGCATAGGCTCCCACGGTGACACCGCTGTCAAAGCGTTTGGAGAGATCCAACGTGCCGCCTTTGTCTTTAGCCAGATATTGCCCGACACTCATTTTCACCAGCACATCATCCATAAATGCCGGCCGCCAGTAGGCTGTCAGGTTGCCGGTTGCGGCCTTGTAGTTAGTGAAGCGCATCATGTCGTCCCAGTCGCGCTGTTTGACATAGTTGGCATCAATACCCAGTGCCCAGTCAGAATCCAGTGGCCGGTAGAGCACTTCGCCCCCGACGCCGCCGTACATCATCTCCAGATAACCGCCATAAAGCTGTCCGTAGAAACCGTTGCCCAGATAACGGAAGTAGTTGGCTTGCAGGTTATTCACATAGACATCGTTCTGAACGTATTCACGGATATGCGTTCGTACGCGTGGCAGAGAAGAGTCATTACTGACGCCGTCATAGCGGAACTTATCGTAGTTATTGGCAACGTTGCCAAACACGCCGCCATCGACAAGCAGATGATCTGTCAGCCAGTAGTTGGCATCCGCCAGCACCCCGATCTGATACATATAAAAGTTTTCAGGGCCGCCGACGGATTGTCTTAATACCGGCGACAGGCTGTAATTAAACCGGTCCTTGCCGATAAAGAATCCCTGACCGACGTCTGTGACCGGTTCAATCCGTTGCTGGTTCAGGGACTGTTCCTGCCCCAGCGGATAACCCTGTTGCTGCTGACGCAGGCTCGCCACGCGGGTACGTGTGGTGACCATCGGCATACCAAAGCGGTTTTGGGTAACATCCAGGGTGTCAACATTCTCCGGCAGATTATTCAGCATGATGAGATTGGCACGCTCTACGCCTTTGGACGTATTACGATATTTATCCTGCTGACCCGTAACGTTGAGGGTGTCGTCACGGATGTCGATACGCGGTTCGCTAAACCCGGCATTGCCTTTCAGTTGGGCCAGTTGCCCGGTCGCGACGCTGTAATTAACCATTCCCGCACTTTGCGGCTGCGGCTGATAGGCAGGAACCGGATCATCAATCTGATGAGGAACCCAATCGTTCATGTTACTGCGCAGGGTAAACCCGAACATAAAGGTATTGCCACGCTCGTAGCTGGCGTTGACATCCATCCAGCTTGCCAGGCGATAAACAGCACCGAAGTTAAACTTACTGTTCTGTTTTAGTGCCCCGGCAAAATCATCGCGGTAGTTATTACCATCGTATTCCATCTTCAGGCGCAACGGCTGCCAGGGGGTCTGATACTCCACGCCGCCGAATACCCCCGCGGGCCCGCGGAACATATCATTGAGTGAAATATCGCCGGTGGAATGGCTTTGCGCGCGGGTACAATATTTATCGCTGGCTTTGCAGAAAGGGTTCGTGATATTGCCGCTGTTGCCGATATAACCCCAGCCTACCCCCAGCGTGAAATCTAGCGGTCCGGCCGCTTTACTGGCGACCATATATTCACTGTCAAACAACCCCGTGCCGCCGATATCGCGCTTGCCCAACGCGACCTGCGGAAGATAGTAGCCCTCTTCCCACAGTCTTAATTTCACATCGAAAGACTTGTCTTTATAGGTTTGATTGCCGCTGAAGTTTGGATCGCTACTGTAAAGCCGGTCACGCACGTCGGTATAACGCAACGTGGTCTCCAGCCAGGGAAACAACGCCATCGAGACCGAATAAAAACGGTAGGCATCATTATCGCGGTAGTTGGCACTGAACTCCCCTTCTTTGGGGACCCGCGCCGTCGGTGTTTGTAAAAGTCCCGCGCCGCCGAAATCGGACTGTGAAGGACCAAGGGGTTCATCATACGTTTGCGCACGGACGGAATTAGCGTAAACCACGGACACAGCAAGCAGGCTGAGAAGATATTTTGGTTTCATCATTCAGGGATCCGGTGCGCCAAAACAGAGACGATGTGCTGATTAAGGTTTTTAAACTGGCGCGGCAGCGTCCAGTCAGAAAAACCGATCCAAATGATACTGCCCGGCTGGGCTTCAGCGTGGCGATAATTCCAGTAGGCGACCGGCGCGACCCGGATGGTTCCATTGGGATCAATCACCACGGCTTCATTCAGATTGGCACAAGAAAGAAATTGATGGTCTGCGAGATATTCACGAATCGTACGTCCTGCAACCCACGGCTGTTTTCCCGCCCCACTCACCGCCCCCAGCAACAACACGCTGTTGGGATGCGTTGCGGTATAGACGCGATAATCCCCCTGTAACTGGCGGTTAACGGCATTGTTGTTGAGGATCAAATCCGCATCCATCGGGGTAAACTGACGACCGGTAACCTGCAACCCCTGCAATTGCTGAATGACGCGGTTAATGGTCTGCTGCGTATCGCCACTCTCCGTGGCACGCCAGGCCTTGAGCTGGTTCTGCATGTACAGATACTGTTGCTGCGCCTCAGGCGTTGCGGCAGGCACAGCAATTACGGTGCCGGGCGACCAGGATTGGCGGATCAGGTCGGACTCCGCCATCATCTGGCGCATATCTTTAATATGGCTGAGTACCTGGGCAGGCTGCCCCTGAGAGGCGCTGGTGTAAACGGCCACGTTGCCCTCGGAAAATGCCATCCCCGGCAAGGCGCTTAAAATGAATAAAAGCGTTTTTATTTTCATGCTGGTGGGATCCCCGCATTGGCAGGTTTGAGCAATGTCATACTCACCGGCATATCTGCTCCCAACCTCTGATTGCTCTTGAGCACTAATCCACTTTGCGGATCTACCCAGAAAGTGTTTTGCCAGCGGTCACCCGTGGCCTCAAGCGTCACATCCTCGCGCCACACCTGACAGGCGACAACTCTTCCGGGAAGTGTCAGGGTTTCGTCGCCCTGACGGCTGAAACGGGATGTCACAACGGATGACAATGGCTGCCGGTTCTCCGTCCAGCGCATCAGACTTGTCCAGCCCGCCCCTTCACGCAAATTTGTTGCATGCAACAGCGGGTCTTGTTGCAGATTGGTGACTTCCAGCAGATCCCCTTGCAAATAACCGGTCGACCGAACCAGGCGACCATTTTGGGTAATAAATACGACCTGGTCGCCGGTACTCCATTTTTCAAAGCCATCCTGGAGATAGCCGACCACAAAGATTTGCGCAGACGTAGGCAGTTTTAAATAAATGCTGCCATAAGGGATAGCGGCAATTCTTTGGGGTGGCACCACAACATCCTGCGGCCCTTTAATGGCAACCTGAAAAGTATCAACCAGACTGTTTTGCGAGGGGGAACACGCTTGTAACAAGAGGCAGAGGAACAATAAGGAATAGCGCACAAGTGATTCCCTATATCTTTATTATCATGTGGGAAAATAACCACACGGATGTGTGGTTATAATTAAGTGACTTATTAGCGTGAGGTTGTGGTGGTAGTTGAGGTGTTAGTGTTGCTGTTACCATTACTATCATCGTTACCTACAGCAATCAGACCTGCGGCTAATATTGCACCGCTGGTACCGACCACTGCCGCCACTGTTTCCCCTTTGCTGAGTTCAGCAGCAGATGTTGTCTGCGAATATAGCGGCAGTAGCATCAGGGAAATAACAGAAAACATGAATTTTCTCATAATTACTCCTCTTCAATTGACAGACGAATTGTTCACCCAATAACCAATGGGCCCTTTGAGTATATCAATAGAAAATAATTATTGTACAATTTAAGACCGGTATATATTTTAGCCATGCTACCGCCCCTGGTTTACGGCCACCAATTTGCCAAAATATTTATCCAATAATTTTCCGCGCAAGGAAGCCTCGCCATTAAATATCAGGCGAAACTTCCTTAGCGTATTCAGAGATCATTAATTCTTTAAAAATTTATGGCGATAAAATTCAGCTATTCGAGAAAAAAGACTGAATTAGTTCCTCCTGATTATAGGAGGACCACAATACTCCTTGCATGGCGTGAATATTGCTGCCTGTTAAATACTCTACATGTTGTGCATTTTCGACACCTTTTACGATAACGCCCTGGCAGTAAGGTGTGAGGTGTTCAATCGTTTTTCTAAATGACTGGGTTCCCTGGTGTTGCCAAAAAAAACTTTCGTCGATCTTTATATATTCAAACGATTCGTTCATAACCAGTGAAAGGCTGGTGTTCCCGGCCCCAAAGTTGTCCAACCATAAAGTACAAAATGCTGATAACGACCGGATAATCTTACGCGGAGCTTCTTGCGTAAATTCCGGAAAATTCTGATCCACTTCCAGCCGGATAAAGCGATGTTGTTCTAAAACGTGACATAGTGCTGTGTTGCTAACGATATGACAGGCGATGTCATAATCGATATTTACAGATAATAAAAAGTCATTATCGGTAAATATATTGGCATTGATGCAGGCAAGGGTGACCTGGTTGAAAAATACTTTTATTTTATCTTCAGGAGATAATTTATATTCATAACCAGCAGAATCAGAGCGATTTTCTACTTTGTATGATCTTCTTACTAATTCGAAACCCAGCAAGCCACCGGATGCTGTGACGATAGGTTCAAAAATATGTCCCGGATAACCACGTGTGACCGATTGCATACCGTCCCCTGAGATAAACAGCAGTAGCCGAATAAAACTGATTCAAAATAGAAATAATCTTTACTACTCTTTATTTTTATCGGGTAACTCAATTCCCTACCGCATGTCGGTGCAAAAAGAACAATGCTGAGCTGCTGCTGGCATCTACACCAATTTTTCTTAGCGAATTGCATTTGTGCACGCTGATGGTTTTCACACTCAGTTTCAGTATATTCGAGATGCTGGTGACAGAAAGACCGGACATCATCATCACCAAAACCTTCTCTTCCATTCGCGTGATATTGTAATTAAACGCCTCCTTGTTAATCGGCGTGCCACGCAGCTGGATAAACTGTTCCACGGCATTCTCCACGTCGGATAACTCTTTTTTCTTCTTCAGAAATTTAAATTCTTTTTTCAGAAGAAGCTCAAGCATCAGGACATCCACCGCCGAAGACACAATGAGTATCCGTTCCGGGTCCAAAACATTCAGATTCTCTCTCAAAAACTCGTAGCATTTGTGGAAACCGCCTGCTGACGGGTCAATGATCAGATAATCTTTTGTATACAATTGCACCTGTTCGCTCTGGTCAAAGGAAATGACACCGTTCACGTAAGGCACCTTCTTGGAGATTATTTCTTTCAACGCCAGTTTCGTAAACTGGCACTCACTCCAGATAATTACCCGAGGCATTGGGCCGCCTA
>JAATFO010000019.1 GCA_015655145.1 Enterobacterales bacterium
ATGTTCATCATGGCCCAGTCCGGTTGGTGATTGGTGATGTTTGGCGATTGACTAGATCACGCACTTCGGACTGAGTCCCCTTCAAGTTATCTATTCATTTGAGAAGCTATTCAGTCTGCGTGTGCGTTGTCGAATGGCGGCACGTGCTCATTGGTATCGATTAACTGTGCCGGATCAACAGGATTGACATACCACCGTGTTCGTCGGTGCAAACCCGATGCGATTTCACTGAAATAATGCGGGTTGATCGAGCGCGGCGGCGATGGCGCTGGTGAGTTGTTGCAGGGCGGCCGGGTCAATAATGTACGGCGGCATCAGATAAATCAGTTTACCGAAGGGGCGTAGCCAAACGCCCTGACTAACAAAGAAATGTTGGATGGCAGCCATATTGACTGGATGGCGGCTTTCAACCACGCCAATTGCACCAAGAACGCGGACATCAGCCACCTGCGGATGGCTGTGCAGTGGCATCAATGCGGTGCGCAATTGTTGTTCAATCGCGAAAACTTGCTGCGGCCAGTCATTTTCCTGCAGGATGGCCAGGCTTTCCGTGGCCACCGCACAGGCCAGCGGATTGCCCATAAATGTCGGTCCGTGCATAAAGCATCCGGCGGTGCCTTCGCTGATGACATCGGCAACATGCCGGGTGGTTAGGGTGGCAGAAAGGGTCATGGTGCCGCCGGTTAATGCTTTACCCACACAGAGAATATCAGGGGTGATTGCCGCATGTTCACAGGCAAATAATTTTCCTGTGCGGCCAAAACCGGTGGCAATTTCATCGGCAATCAATAGCACCTGATAATGTCGACAGAGTTCACTGACCCGCCGCAAATAACGGGGGTGATAAAAACGCATGCCGCCAGCGCCCTGAACGATCGGTTCGAGGATCACCGCCGCCAGTGATGAGGCTTGTTGAGAGAGCAGCGCTTCAATAGGGTCGGCATCATGTTCTTGCCATTCATCATCAAAACGACAGGCGGGCGCATCGGCAAACAGGTGCGACGGCACATAGCCCTGGTACAGGCTGTGCATTGAGTTTTGCGGATCGCAAACCGACATCGCCGCCAGTGTGTCACCATGGTAGCCATGACGTAAGGCGAGGAAGCGTTGTCGCTGTTCACCGCGCCCTTGCCAATATTGCAGGGCCATTTTAAGTGCCACTTCCACGGCTACTGATCCTGAATCTGCGAGGAATACGCATTCCAGCGCCGCCGGGGTCATGGCGACCAGTTTACGGCACAGCGCTATCGCCGCCGGGTGTGTAATACCACCAAACATCACATGGGACATTTTTTCAATTTGCGCCTGTAACGCCTGGTTGAGGCGGGGATGGTTGTAACCATGAATAGCCGCCCACCATGATGACATGCCATCAATCAGTTGCTGGCCATTGTCCAGTTGCAGCCGGACGCCAGATGCGGCGACAACTGGATAGCAAGGTAAAGGTTGGGTCATTGAGGTGTAAGGGTGCCAGATATGGTCACGGTCAAAAGCGAGGTCGGAAAGTGTCATGACGATATTGTAAACCAAATTAAAAAGATTTAGTTTACAAGTATAACCACGCAATGATGATAAACGACAGACCTTTTGGAGCAGGCAATGACACACCGTTGGACCATCGCACAGGCGAAAGCCCTGTTTGATAAGCCTTTTCTTGAATTAATGTTTGAGGCGCAACAGATACACCGTCAGCACTTCGATCCCTGTCAGGTACAGGTTAGCACCTTGTTGTCGATAAAAACCGGGGCCTGTCCGGAGGATTGTAAATACTGTCCGCAAAGCGCCCGCTATAAGACGGGCCTTGAAAGCGAACGGTTAATGGAAGTGGAGGAAGTGCTGTCTTCCGCACGCAAAGCAAAAGCGGCCGGTTCGAGCCGTTTCTGCATGGGGGCGGCATGGAAAAATCCGCACGACCGTGATTTACCTTACCTTGAGCAGATGGTGAAAGGGGTAAAGGCGATGGGGATGGAAACCTGCATGACGTTGGGGTCGTTGAGTTATAGTCAGGCACATCGTCTCGCGGATGCCGGCCTTGATTTTTATAACCACAATCTGGACACCTCGCCGGAATTTTACGGCAATATCATTACCACGCGTAGCTACCAGGAACGTCTGGATACGCTAAGTAAAGTACGTGAAGTCGGTATCAAAGTCTGTTCTGGCGGTATTGTCGGTTTAGGCGAAACAGTGAAAGATCGTGCCGGATTGCTGGTTCAACTGGCCAATATGCCAACACCGCCGGAAAGTGTGCCGATCAATATGCTGGTGAAAGTGAAAGGGACGCCGCTGGCGGATAATGACGATGTTGATCCCTTTGATTTTATCCGCGCCATTGCGGTGGCGCGCATCATGATGCCGACGTCCCATGTGCGTTTATCCGCCGGACGCGAACAAATGAGTGAGCAAACCCAGGCAATGTGTTTTATGGCGGGCGCCAACTCTATTTTTTATGGCTGTAAATTGCTTACCACAACCAATCCGGAAGAGGATAAAGATCGGCAATTGTTCCGTAAGCTGGGGCTTAACCCTGAGCATGCCACCACGGAAATTGGCGATAACGAGCAGCAATACGCACTGACTGAGCGATTACTGATGGCGGACACCGAACAGTACTATAACGCGGCAGTATGATGAGCTGGCAACATCGTATGCAACAGGCAGTGATGGCACGCCATGAAGCGGGCCGCCTGCGCCAGCGTATTGTCACGCAACACGATGATGCGCGCTGGATGGTGGTTGACGGCCAGCGCTATCGCAATTTTGCCGCTAACGACTACCTTGGCCTGAGCCATGACCTGCGCATTATTAATGCCTGGCAACAAGGCGCTGAGCGTTACGGCGTCGGCGCCGGAGGATCCGGTCATGTCACAGGTTACAGCGCGGCGCATGCCGGACTGGAAGCGCAACTTGCCGACTGGCTGGGATACTCGCGCGCCTTGCTGTTTATCTCCGGTTTTGCCGCTAACCAGGCCGTGATCACCGCGCTGGCGGGCCGGGATGATCGTATTCTTGCCGATAAACTTTCCCATGCCTCATTACTGGAAGCCGCCAGACTCAGCCCGGCGGCGCTGCGCCGCTTTGCGCACAATCAACCCGACAGCCTGCAACGGTTGCTGACTTCATCGATCGGCGGTGAGACGCTGGTGGTGACAGAAGGCGTATTCAGCATGGATGGTGATCGGGCCCCGTTAGCCGCACTTCAGCAGTTAACGCGTGACGCGAAGGGCTGGCTAATGGTGGATGATGCGCACGGTATCGGGGTCACCGGCGCGCAGGGACGCGGTAGTTGCTGGCAGCAGCAGGTGAAACCCGAATTGTTGATTGTCACTTTTGGCAAAGCGGTTGGCGTCAGTGGCGCGGCGGTGTTGTGCGATGAGATGAGCGCGGAATACCTGTTACAGTTCGCTCGTCATTTAATTTACAGCACGGCAATGCCGCCAGCCCAGGCCTGGGCGTTACAGTCGGCGCTGGTCTGTCTGCAACAGGGTGATGATTTGCGCCAGCAACTGGCGCAGAACATTGCTTACTTCCGGCGTGGCGCTTCAGCGTTGCCGTTCCGGCTGATGGACTCGGATAGCGCCATTCAACCCTTGATTGTCGGGGATGATCAACATGCCATGGCGCTGGCGCGTCAGTTGCGGGCGCGAGGTTGCTGGGTGACGGCGATCCGTCCGCCAACGGTGCCGCCGGGTACTGCGCGATTACGTATTACGCTCAATGCAATGCATCAGTTAGCGGATATCGATGTGCTGTTGGAGAGCCTGTATGCAGCAAAAAGTGAATAAGCTGGCGGTGGCGCGGGCGTTTGGCCGCGCGGCGCATAGCTATGATGATCACGCGGAAATTCAGCGGCAAAGTGGCGAGTTAATGTTGTCGTTGTTTGCACCGCCACAACCGATCTCACTGCTTGATGCCGGATGTGGCACTGGCTGGTTTAGTCGGCGTTGGCGCGCGTTAGGTCATCAGGTTATCGCGCTCGACCTTTCCGCACAAATGCTGCGTCAGGCGCAGGCGGAGCAGGCAGCGGACGATTATGTATTGGGTGACATCGATCACTTACCGTTACCTGCTCACTGTGTCGATCTCAGCTGGAGTAACCTGGCGTTACAGTGGTGCGATGATTTGGCGCATGCATTGAATGAATTATGCCGGGTGACGCGCCCAGGGGGAACGGTACTGTTTTCGACTCTGGCGGCGGAATCTTTGCGTGAGGTCGGTGAGGCCTGGCGGGCGGTTGATGATTATCCGCATGTTAATCAATTTCTCACTTCGGAACAGATTCATGCGGCTATGGGCCAGCGGCGCTGTCGTCTGCATTCGGCCACGCTTAGCGTCACGTTTCCTGATGTGCTTAGCGCGATGCGTTCATTAAAAGGAATTGGTGCAACCCATCTGCATCAGGGACGCGCAACGGGCGTGTTGACACGTCAGCGTTTGCAGCAACTGGCGCAGCACTGGCCGTGTAATGAACGTGGCTATGTACTGAGTTATCAGGTGGTTTTTGGGGTGATTTCATTATGATTCAACGTTGGTTTGTGACCGGCACCGATACCGATGTGGGAAAAACGGTGGCCAGTTGTGCTTTGTTGCAGGCGGCGGCAAAAGCCGGTTTTCAGACTGCCGGATATAAACCGGTCGCTTCCGGTTGTGAGCAAACACCGCAAGGCTTACGTAACAGTGACGCGCTGGCGTTACAGAAGCACAGTGTCGTGGCATTACCTTATGCACAGGTGAATCCGCTGGCGTTTGCCGAACCCACCTCACCGCACATTGTCAGTGCCGAACAAGGGCCTCCGATTACTTTTGAGGTGCTTTCTGCGGGACTGCGCGTGTTATGTGACCACGCCAACTGGGTGCTGACAGAGGTGGCGGGCGGTTGGTACACGCCGCTTTCAGCAACGACCACCTTTGCTGATTGGGTCAGGGATGAACAACTGCCGGTCATTTTAGTGGTGGGGGTTAAGCTCGGCTGTATTAATCATGCCATGTTAACGGCGGCGGCAATTATC